>JALYTM010000093.1:3810-6439 GCA_030854305.1 Candidatus Dormiibacterota bacterium | reverse complement strand
GTGATCGAGTCGTATCCGACCGCGTCTAGAACGTTCAACCCTGGATACCTGGCAGCCGATGCTCTGCTCGGCACCGTGTGGTATGTCAACGGGGGGGCCAACTGTGGCAAT
Organism: Candidatus Dormiibacterota bacterium; assembly: GCA_030854305.1. Lineage (GTDB taxonomy): Bacteria > Chloroflexota > Dormibacteria > Aeolococcales > Aeolococcaceae > Aeolococcus. The sequence continues at coordinate 6,328 of JALYTM010000093.1, read as the reverse complement.
CCCGGAGCTCCGATTCAGTGGTGCGCGGCGTGAGCCGCGGGGGCTCTCTGGTCCCGATTGGAGCGGCGCTGGCCATCGTGATGACTGCAGTCAATCTCACGCACTCATACGCCGGCATCGGTCGGTCTCCCGATGGCTGCACCGGCGCAGGTGGCGGGGGCACCAGCGCCATCTACGCGCAGCTGGCATGCGGGCTACCGCCGCCTGCCGCACCCACAACGCAGAACACCGGCAGCGGCTCCAGCCCGTCCGGGTCCACGCCACAGATCGGCTCCGCCTGCGTGCCGGCACTGGTGGCCCCGGCGCCACCGATCCCCGATGTCGGCTCGCGTGACCGCCAGTACATCGACCTCTCGCCGTCTCTGAGCGGTGACCCGGCCACTGGACTCACCGCCGGAGCGAGCATCGTTTCCCCGCTGCCGATCGGTTCCCCATCGGGTCCGATGACGCTGGCAGTGCCACCTCGTGCCGTCACCACGGCGGCGCAGCAGAACGCCGAGGCGCAGTCGGAGGCGGCGGCCATCGCTGCCGTCTACAACCAGCAGCAGGTGGATGTGATCAGCGCCGCCCAGGGCTACCAGTCGTCGGCGTACCTGCAGACGCTGCTGAGAACAACCGCATACACCGCGGCGAACTTCTATCTGCCGCCGGCGCCGCCGGTGACCGGCGCCACCGCCACCTCGGAGGACGCCACCACGTGGGCGTTGAGCGAGCGTGTGTACCTCCACCCGGGATTCGTCACCCACACTCAGACCGGTATAGGGGCGCTCGGCGCTCCGGCCTTCGGCGCCCCGTTCTGCAGCGGCCTCGCGGTCACCGGGACCGACCAGCTCACCCTGCGCAGCCAGGTTGCCACAGCGGTCAGCACGTTCACGGCACAAGTGAACCGCGTCGCCGACTCGATCTGGGCGAGCTTTCGACGCGGCGCCATCGTCAGCGAACCCACAGCCGGCCACCCGGCATTCGTCGGCGCTCCGACGTGCGTCGGGCTGAACACCGGGCTGCCCACCGGGTCGGCCACGCCCAATCCGTTCTCGATCACGCTGCCGCTGTCCCTCAGCGGGGTGGCCGGGCAGCTCCCGGTGACCGTTTTCGGGCGCGTGTCCGTGTCGATCGCTGCCGGTGGTGTGCACTGGGACTTCCACGACCCCAGCGGGGACACAGTGGTGATCGGTCAGGACGGAACCGACCCGACGGCACCCGTCGGCGCGCCGGTCTACGATGCTGCATCCGGCACATGGCCCAACGCCGGGTCAGTGTGCGCCGCGTACCACCAGTACCGCGGCCTCTCCGCGTCAGGGGTGATGATCAGCGCATCCGAGCACTTCACCATCACCGTATCGGGCGCGTACAGCACCGGTTCCGCGGTGCCGACGCCGTTCACCTACCAGTACGAGCCACCCGATTCCCCGGTCACCTGGACCGCAGGTCCGTTCCCGATCTACCAGATCGAAGCGGTGCCGTTCGCTCCCTCGCCCTGACCGTCAGAGCGCGGGACGCGGGGCTTGTCGCAGCATCGCGCGCACCTCGTCGACGTCCTGAACGATCTGGCGCACCAGCTCGTCCACGCCGGGATACTTCCGTTCCTCGCGGAGACGCTCGACGAACGCCGCGCGCAGCTCGCGTCCGTAGAGGTCCCCGTCGTAGTCGAGCACGTACGCCTCAACGGTGATGCGGTCGCCACCGAAGGTCGGTCGGTAGCCGACGTTGGTCGCGGCCATTCGCCAGTCGCCGTCGATGTGCACCCACATGGCGTAGACGCCCGGGGCGGGCAGGCACTTACCCACGGGGACGCCCAGGTTCGCGGTCGGAAAGCCGAGGTGCCTGCCCACTTCGTCACCGTGCTCGACCACCCCGTCGAGCAGGTACGGGTAGCCGAGCTGCACGGACGCGGCGAGCACATCGCCCTCGGACAGCAGGGCGCGGATGGCGGAGGACGACACCGGTTCGGGCAAGCCGGCAGTGACAACGTCGACCTGCGCCACCGGGAAGCCGTGGCATCCGCCGTAGGCGCGCAGGAACTCGAAGTCCCCCTGCCGCTTGCGGCCGAGCGCGAAGTCGTGCCCCACCACCAGCGCGGCGACGTCGAAGCTCGCCACCAGCAGGTCGCAGAACTGTTCCGCGCTCCACCGGCTCACCTCGCGCGTGAACGGCAGGACCACCAGGCGATCCACCGCGCACGCCTCCAGGCGTGACGATTTCTCCGACGGGACCGTCAGTGACTGGGGGCAGTGGGCGGGGTCCAGGACGCACCGGGGGTGGGGATCGAAGGTGACCACGGTTGCCTCAGCGGCGGCCTCGCGCGCGACCCTGCTCACGTCGGCGAGCAGCGCCTGGTGGCCGCGGTGCACCCCGTCGAAGTTGCCGATGGTGAGAACCACCGGCGCGTCGCCGTCGCGCCGCGCGACCAGCCCGTGATCCACCCTCATCGGTTCAGGCGTTCAGCACCTTGGTCGGACGCAGCAGGTTGCCGGTCACCTCGCCGATGGCGATCAGGCGGCCGTCGACGCTGTGCACC
>JALYTM010000093.1:0-3800 GCA_030854305.1 Candidatus Dormiibacterota bacterium | reverse complement strand
CCGCCGGCAGGAGACGCCGGGGGCGGCCGGGGCAGCCATACCGCCTGGCCGCGGAGCACCATCGTGGCCTGCTGCGGACCGAGGTCGACGCGGGGAAGAAACGCCACCGCGCTGTCGAGCGGAAGCAGGGCAGTGGCCGGGTCGTCGTACTGCGCCAAGGCCTCGGGGGTCACCGCCTCGGCGAGCGTCAGCGGTCCGTACTCCGTGCGCGAGAGCCACGCCAGCAGTGCCCCGGTCCCCAGGCGCTCGCCGATCTCGGCCGCCAGCACCCGCATGTAGGCGCCTTTGCCGCTGACCACTGTCAGCGCGATCTCGGCGCGCGGTCCGGGGTGGAAGTCGTCCACGTCGATGGCCTCGATGCGCACCGGCCGCGCCTTGCGCTCCACCTCCATGCCGCTGCGCGCCAGCTCGTAGAGGTGCTTGCCCTCGTGCCGCACCGCGGAGTGCATGGGCGGCACCTGTTCGATGTCCCCGACGAACGCGGTCACCGCGTTGCGCACTGCGTGCTCGGTCACCTCGGAGGCGTCGCCGCCCGGGGTGATGTCACCCTCGGTGTCCAGCGTGCTGCTCCGCTCACCGAGGCGCACCACGCAGCGGTAGGTCTTGTTCTGGAGATGGAAGTAGTCGACCAGGCGGGTGGCGCTGCCCACGCACACGGGGAGGAGGCCGGTGGCGGTGGGGTCGAGCGTTCCCGCGTGGCCGACGCGCCGCTCGTTGAAGATCCGGCGCACGGCTCTGACCGCGTCGAACGAGGTCAGGCCGGCCGGCTTGTCGATGGCCAGGATGCCGCTGTGGGTTGTCGCCGCCGATGGGGAGCGGGTGACGGTCGTGCTCACCCGGCCGACCGGAGCAGCTCACGTGCCACGGCAAGAACCCTCTCCTGGGCATCGGCGAGCGGGCCGGGCAGCTCCGCGCCGGCGGCGCGACGGTGGCCGCCCCCGCCGAACGGGGTGCAGATGCGCATCGCGTCCAGCGGGTGGCGGGTGCGCACGCTGATCCTGATGAGGTCGGGCGCCTGCTCCTTGAACAGCACCGCGGCCTCCATGGTGTCGATGCTTCCGAGTTGGTCGATGACCCCCTCCGACTCCATCATCTCGGCGCCGGCGTCGGCGAGCATGCGCCGGGTGACCTGGGACCAGACCAGCCGGCCCCCGAACTCGGTGCGCAGGCGACCCACCGCCATGCCTTCGAGCTTGAGCTGCGCGACCGAGCGCGACTGGTAGCTTTTCAGCGCCACCCAAGCGGGGTCGGCCCCGGCGGCGACCAGGTCGGCGCCGAGACGGAGCGTCTCCTCACTGGTGTTCTCGTGGCGGAAGCCGCCGGTATCGGTGAACAACGCGGCGTACAGGTTGGTGGCGACGTCCGCGGTGACCGGCAGGTCCAGTGCGGAGAGGAGCCCGTGCACCACCTGGCCGGTCGCACTGGCTTCCGGCTGGATCAGGTGAATGGTGCCGAAGCCCTCGTTGCTCACATGGTGGTCGACGTTGACCACCACCGGCGTGGCGCTGATCAGCTCTTCGCGGTTGCCGAACCGCGCCACCGTTGCGCAGTCGAAGGTGAACAGCAGGTCGAGTGGCTCGATGTCGCCGTGCTCGATGGTGTCGAAGCCGGGAAGGTGGCTGAGCAAGCGCGGCACCGGGTCGGGGACCAGGACGGTCACCTCGCGCCCGGTCGCGCGCAGGGACAAGGCGAATCCCAGTGCGGACCCCAGGCTGTCGGCGTCGGCCTCCTTGTGCGCCAGGCAAGCGATCCGGCCGCCACGGCCGAGCACGTCGCGTATCTCCCCGGCGACGTCATCCAGCTGCGGCCACGACCTGATGGCGGTGCTCATTCGGAGTCCGCCGCGGCGGCGGTGTCCTCGCCGGCGGGTTCCAGCTCACGAAGCATGTTGCTGATGTGCACGCTGTAGGCGATCGACTCGTCGAGCTCGAAGTGCAGGTGCGGCGCCGTCTTGAGGCTCTCCAGCCGGCTGCCCAGCTGCGCGCGGAGGTAGCCCTCGGCGTGGCGCAGTGCGCGCACCACGCGACGGCGCTCGGGGTCGCCGCCGATCGCGCTCACCATCACTCGCGCGCTCTTCATGTCACGGCTCATGCGGACCTGGCTGATCGAGGCCATGCGCACCCGCGGATCCTTCATCTCCAGCAGCATCATCTGCGAGATCTCCTGGCGCAGGAGCTCGGCAACGCGCTCGGCACGCGGAGGCCGCGCACTGTGCTGCGCGTGGCTGTGGAAATTGGTCGTCATGGCTGGACACGCGCCGGCGGCGTGCCCTCAGCTCCTTTCGCGCGGGGTCACAGGTTCTGTTGTTCGACCGTGTATGCCTCGAGGATGTCGCCTTCGTGGAAGTCACTGAAGTCCTCGAGCGTGATACCGCAGTCGTACCCACGGGCCACTTCGCGTACGTCGTCCTTGAACCGGCGCAACACGTCGATCCGGCTCCGCGCCATCTCCTTCCCGCCCCGGAGCACGGTCACCGTGGAGTTGCGCGGGATGCGGCCGTCGACGACGTGCGAGCCGGCGATCGCGGGCTTGCCGTCCACCGTGAACACCTGGCGCACCTCGGCGCGACCCTGGAAGACGTCGACGAAGGTGGGCTCGTAGAGGCCCTTGATCGCCTTCTCGATGTCGTCGGTGATCTGGTAGACGATGTCGTAGTAGCGAACGTCCACCCCTTGCGATTCGGCGGCCGCCTTGGCGCGGTCGTCCGGGTGCACGTTGAACCCGATCACGATCGCGTCGGTGACAGCGGCGAGGTTGACGTCGGACTCGCCGACTGTGCCCACGCCGGAGCCGACGATGACCACGCGAACCGTGGGATCGGCGATCTTCTCGATCTGGCCCCGCACCGCTTCCAGCGAGCCGTTGGCATCCGCCTTGAGCACGATGTTCAGAGTCTTGATGTTGCCCTCGGCCACCTGCGATGCAAGGTCGGCGAGGGTGATGCGACGCACCGGCTGCGCCTGCTGCTGCCGCGCCGCGAAGCCGCGCTCCTCGGCGAGCGAGCGGGCGGAACGCTCGTTGGGCATCACCTGGAACACGTCGCCGGCCTCGGCCACGCCGGAGAGCCCGGTCACCACCGCCGGTGCGCTGGGCCCGGCCTCGGTGATGCGGCGGTCGCGCTCGTCGAGCAGCGCCCGCACCCGGCCGTACACCTGTCCGGCCACCAGGTACGCACCCACGCGGAGAGTGCCGTTCTGCACCAGCACGGTGGCGATCGGACCGCGCCCGGCGTCGCGATGCGACTCGATGACGCTGCCCACCGCGTTGGCATCCGGGTCGGCCTTGGGCTCCACCACCGCGTCGGCGGTGAGGAGGATCATCTCGAGGAGCTGGTGGATGCCTTCGCCCGTCTTGGCGCTGGTCCGCACCACGGTGATGTCACCGCCGTAGTCACTGCTGACCAGCCCGCGGTCGGCCAGTTGCTGGAGGATGCGGTCGGGGTTGGCCCCGTCCTTGTCGATCTTGTTGAGCGCGACGATGATCGGCACCGCGGCGGTGCGGACGTGCTGGATGGCCTCCTCGGTCTGGGGCATGACCCCGTCGTCGGCGGCGACCACGAGAATGGCGATGTCGGTGACATCGGCGCCCCGGGCGCGCATCGCCGTGAACGCCTCATGTCCGGGCGTGTCGATGAACGTGATCTGCCGTCCGTCCTTCTCGACCTGGTAGGCGCCGATCTTCTGCGTGATCCCCCCCGCCTCACCGGCGGCGACGCTGGTCTCGCGGATGGCGTCGAGGATCGAGGTCTTGCCGTGGTCGACGTGGCCGAGCACGGTCACCACCGGGGGGCGGCGCACCAG
>JALYTM010000092.1 GCA_030854305.1 Candidatus Dormiibacterota bacterium | reverse complement strand
CCAGTTGTTCGCAGCCGGCCGGGCCACCGCCGGAGAAAGGCGCGAAGAGCTGCGCGAGATCGGGCCAGAAACCGCGTAGCCCGAATCCTCAGCGGCTGCGCCCGATCCCCGGCAGAAAGCGGCCGGCTGCGGCGGTGTGGCGTACGTACTTCTCACCGTACGCCGCCCTCAACGCCGGCTCTTCCACGACGCGAGCCTGGACCTCGAGGGCCGCAACGCCGAGACCAAGCCCGACCAACGCACCCCGGGCACGGGCGACGATCGCGTTCGCCACAAGCACGCCAAGCATCGCTGCGTACACAGGATGGCGCACCAGTCCATAGGGGCCGGCGGTGGCAATGGGCGCCGAACCGGTTCCCGCGACGCTGGTCCGCCATCCCGAGCCCAGCGAATGTCGAGCGGGGACGGCTCCAGCTGTGCTCGTCGCAATCAGCGCCGCAGCCGCCAAGCGCGGTCGGGTCGAACGGTGCTGCGTGGAACCGGCCCCACCGACCAGGCTGCCGATCTGCAAGGCCCAACCGGCGACGAGACCGAGGCTGGCCATCTGTTCCACCGCTGGGCCAACGCGCAAATGTGGCCATTTCACTGCCCGACCACGCCCGAACCTCCGCGGGGAGACAACGAACACAATCATGAGGAACCCGGCGTTGATCAGGATCACTCCGAATTCGGCGGGCCGACGCATCGGCATGAGGTTACGCCGTCGCGCTGCTTGGTTGCGAAGTGAGGTCGGGCCGGCCCCGCGTCATCCAGCCGGGATGAACCGCTTGCCGGCTCATCCCGCACCCTCCCCACAAGAGCTAGCGCCGGCCCAGTTATCGCCAACCATGGTCCCTACGGTGGCCCTTTCGGCCTCAAACGCCGCGGCTTTCTCCGACACTCAGCACCCCACCACACGTATTCAGAACGGCCTGCAACAACCCCGCGCGACACTCTGCGTCACCGCGGTCGTCGCTCTCGAAAAGCGGTGTGGTTAATAGCCACCGTGGGTTCGAATCCCACCCTCTCCGCCAACGGCGAATTCAAAGCCGACACCTCGCCGCTCAGAAATAATGAGCGCAGCGCCCCGACGCTCTCGCCCCGGGGGGCGCGCCGCGTTCAACCACCAGTTCCTGTCCACCGTGGCCATTTCTAGAAGGCTCGTCGCGGGCATCGTCCGACGTTCCCCGAGCGCCGCGGCGAGGCGGTCGGCAGCGGCGGCTTGGGAGCACATGGATGTGGGTGTGCCCGTACGTCCGCCGATCCACTGGCATCGGTCGGCGACACTCATGAGAGAACTGCTGCACATACGTTCTAGAATCTGCACATGCGTGCAGCATCAGGCGACCTCACGTCGGCGGCCAAAATCCGAGAAACGGCGATGCGCCTCTTCGCCGAGCGAGGCGCTGCCGACGTGACCATCCGGGAGATCGCGGCTGGGGCGGGCGTATCACCGTCGCTGGTCATCCATCACTACGGCTCGAAGGAAGCCCTGCGGGAGGCGATCGATGGTCGGGTCATCGGCCTGGTCGACGGTCTCGTTACCGACCTCACCGAGTCGTCGAAGGACGGGGCGCCCACAGCCTCCCTTGCCGCAGCGCTTGCTGAGCACCTCGAGCGCGATCCGCTCCTACCCGCATACCTGCGACGTCTGTTGGTCGACGGCGGGGAGCATGCACAGGAGCTGTTCCGGAACCTCTTTGAAGCGGTTCTCTCTGGTTTTGCATCGCTCCAGGCCGCAGGGATTGTGCGGCCGACATCCGACCCCCCGGTCAGAGCCGCGTTCCTATTGGTCAACGACCTCGCCGTCGTACTCATGCGTGAGCAGGTACGTATGGTGATCGGGGTTGACCCGTTAACACGATCAGGAGGCGAGCGATGGACCGCCCAGGTCCTGGACGTCTATGCGCATGGCATCTTTGCGCTGGAAGGAGCTCCTGCCGGCTCGGATGACGCCAGGGGAAGAACGTCATGACCGCTGTGGTGAGCGTCGAGGGTTTGACCAAGTCCTTTGGCCCGAAGCGTGGTATCGACGGACTTTCGTTCGATGTGACCGAGGGAGAGATCTTTGGGTTTCTCGGACCAAACGGTGCCGGCAAGTCCACCACAATTCGCCTGTTGACCGGCCTCTGCCATCCAACCTCCGGCCGCGCGACAGTGCTGGGGCTCGATCCTCAAGCCGGGTCCGTGATCATCCATCGTCGGATCGGCTACCTCCCGGGAGAGCTCGCGCTCTACCCTCGCCTCACCGGTCAGCAGCACGTCGACTTCATCGCTCGCGTGCGTGGCTTGCGTGACCTGACGTTCGTCCGCGAGCTTGTCGAGCGGTTCGAGGTCGATCTAGAGCGGCCGACTCGGACACTGTCCAAGGGAACCGGCAGAAGATCGGCATCGTCCTCGCCGTGATGCATCGCCCGGAGTTGCTCATCCTCGACGAGCCGACATCCGGTCTGGATCCACTCAAGCAGACCGAGTTCGAAAAGCTCCTCCGGGAGTTCGTGGCGCAAGGGGCAACCGTGTTCCTTTCATCGCATGAACTCGCTGAGGTGCAACGAGTGGTCGATCGAGTGGCGATCATCAAGGACGGACGCCTGCTTGTCACCGACACCGTCGAAGGCCTTCGACGCCGGGCGCCGCGAACCGTCGAGTTCTCGTTTGCAAGTCCTGTCGATCCAAAACCCTTCGCGTCGATCCCGGGGGTTCACGTCGTGACCGCCACGGGGCAGCGCATCACCCTGGCGTTCCGCGGTGCCATTGCCTCCGTCCTTCGAGTTGCTGCCGCTCTTGAGCCCATCGATGTGATCGCCCACCCAGCCGACCTCGACGAGCTCTTCCTCACCTTCTATCGGGATCAGCCCGACGGGGACCCAGTCGATGCGCGCTGATGTCGCAACCATCGACCTCCGACTCCGCCGGCGGGCCTTGCTCAGCTATGTGGTGGGGATGGTGCTCTACGCCCTCGTCGTCGTTGCGCTGTATCCACAGTTCAAGGACTCTGCCAGTCTGGATGCACTCACGAAGAACGGACCGACGCTGGCAGCACTCTTTGGGGCGACCGGATCGCTGACCTCACCGAACGGCTGGCTCGACGCCAACATCTATGAGAACTTCCTGCCGCTCATCATGCTGCTCATCACCATCGGCTACGGAGCGATGTGCATCGCAGGACAAGACGAAGACGGCACGCTCTCGCTCACGGCCGTGCTTCCGGTATCGCGCGACTCTGTGGTGCTGCAAAAGGTGGGAGCGTTGGCGCTGCAAGCGACTCTGCTGGCCGTCGCAACCATGGTGTGCGTCCTCGTCGGGCGGCAGTTTGATCTCTCCATACCCATCGCGCATCTCACCGGACTGACCGTCGGAGTCGCGCTCCTCGGTATCGACTTCGGTTTGTGCGCTCTGGCGGTCGGATCGATCAGCGGTAGCCGCGGGACCGCTCTCGGTGTCACGGCGGCGCTTGCAGCGTGCTCCTACTTGGTGAGCTCACTCTCCCCAGTGATCGGTTGGATTCACCCTGCTCGTTACGCTTCGCTCTTCTACTGGTCGGTCGGGAACCAGCAGCTTGCGAACGGCCTCAGCCTCGGGTCGGCTGTCGTGCTCCTGACTGTGGGGGCGGTGCTGACGGTGACCGCGGTGACTGGCTTCCGCCGCTTTGACCTCCACTGATCGGCACAACATGCCGTCGATCGTCCGAGTGCGCCAGCGAGCGGCCGCGGCGGCTGTTCAACGATGCAGTCGTCGTGGAGGTGCTGGTCTGGCGATGAGAAGGCCGCGCAAGCGACCTTTCTCCCGTCGGCGGACATTCACTCGCCCGCGCGCCCCCGAAGCAGTTATTGCCAACCATGGCGATAGGTGGCCATTCGGACCCAAGACGCACCGGCATGGCACGACACCTGGCAACCCCAGGACATCACCGAGCGCCCATCGATTCGTGTTCAGAGCGGCCGCCCACAACCCGTGGCGACGCCTCGCAATGGGCACCGCGAAGGATCGTGGGCAGTAGCCAACCGGACCAGATGGGGAGATAACGCGGTGACGAGTGCGACGACGTCACCGTGACGCATCCGGGCGCGGCACCGGCTCGGATGGTGTGTACTTCGAGATCCCCGCGAGGCCGATACCGATGCCGATGCCAATCAAGGTCGGTCTTGCGCCGCAGATCTTCGCCGTCCTTCGCGTGGGTGAGCAGCGCCCCCGGGGTTGTACCATCCTGCGCCGCCGGCCACGATCGTGTCGGCTCGCTTTGGGCCCCAGCTCCCGGCCGGGTACGACAGCGCCCGGCCGTGCCGTTTCAGCACGGGCTCCACGACCGCCCAGGCGGCCTCAACGGCTGCCTCCCCGGTGAACAGCGCCCCATCCCCGGCCATCGCATCGCCGAGCAGGCGGTCGTACGGCGACTCAGCGCCGGCCTGCCCGTCCATCAGGGAGAACTCTCGCTGTTCGCCCGCAGATGGTTGTCCAGCCCGCTTGATGCGGGCACCGAACGCGATCGCGGGCGCAGGCTCCAGACGGAATCGCACGAAGTTCGCTCCGGTCGCCTTCCGTGGGTTGTCGGGGAAGAGAGTCTTTGGCGGCGGCTTGAGTTGAACGAGCACCTCCGTCGCGGTGGTCGGTAGGCGCTTCCCGGCCCGCACGTACCACGGAACCCCTTCCCAGCGCCAGGAGTCGATGTGGATGCGGGCCGCGCAGAACGTCTCGACATCGGATCCTGGTGCGACCCCCGGCTCGCCACGATACCCTCTGTACTGGCCGCGCACCAGGTCGTCGGGCACCAGCGGGCGCATTGACCGAAACACCCTCACCTTCTCACTGCGTTGCGGGTCGGTGCCCAGGCTCGCCGGGGGATCCATGGCGAGCAGTGCGATGACCTGGAACAGGTGGTTCTCCACCACGTCGCGCAGGCAGCCCGTCGCATCGTAGAAGGCACCTCGGTCGCGTACCCCGAAACGCTCCGCCATGGTGATCTGCACACTGGCAACATGGTCGCGGTTCCAGATCGGCTCGAGGAACGAGTTGGCGAAACGGAAGTATTCGAGGCCTTCAACCGACTCCTTGCCAAGGAAGTGGTCGATGCGGAAGATCGATTCCTCGGCAAACACAGAATGGGCGACGCGATTCAGAAGCCGAGCGGACGTGAGGTCGCTGCCGAACGGCTTTTCCACGATGACACGCGCACCGTGGGCCAGCTCCGCCGCGCCGAGCTGCCGAATGACGTCGCCAAAGAGGGACGGCGGGATGGCGAGGTAGTGAGCGGGATGGCGAGCCGCGCCGAGTGCGGATTTCAGCCGCGTGAAGGTGTCGCGGTCGGCGTAGTCGCCGTCGACGTATCGCAGCCTGGACACCAGGGTATCGAGCGCGCGTCGATCATCGATCCCGCCGTTTGCCTGTTTGATGCTGTCCTTCGCCCGCTTGCGGAGGTCGGCCACACTCCAGTTGGAATGCGCTACCCCGATGACCGGTACGTCCAACACCCCGCGCTTGGTCATCGCATACAAGGCCGGGAAAATCTGCTGATACGCCAGGTCACCGCTGGCGCCGAAGAACACGAGCGCGTCCGATGGGCCGCCCGCGGTGTGGTCCGGCACGTCAGCCGGGCTTCTCGTGGTGACCGCCGAACTCCTTGCGCATCGCGGAGAGCAGCCGGTCTGCGTAGTCCGCGTCGCCACGCGACTCGAAGCGGGAGAAGAGCGCGGCGCTGATCACGGGCGCCGGCACGCCCTCGTCAACCGCCGCAAGCGTCGTCCACCTGCCCTCCCCTGAGTCCGACACCCGCCCACTGAATTCGGTGAGCGCCGCGTCGCTGCTCAGTGCCGCCGCGGTGAGATCTAGCAGCCACGACGCGATCACGCTCCCGCGCCGCCACACCTCCGCAATCTCGCCGAGGTCCAACTGGTATTGATAAGCATCCGGTTCGCGCAGCGGCGCGGTCTCCGCATCGTCCTCCTGCTGGCGCAACCCGATGTCGGCGTTCTTGAGGATGTTGAGCCCCTCAGCGTAGGCGGCCATCAGGCCGTACTCGATGCCGTTGTGCACCATCTTCACGAAATGACCGGCACCATTGGGACCGCAGTGCAGATAGCCGTGCTCGGCGTGGCTTGGTGGGCCCATCCGTCCCGGTGTCCGTGATGTTTCGCCCACCCCGGGGGCGATCGTCCGGAAGATCGGGTCGAGGTGCTTCACGACCGCGTTCTCGCCGCCGATCATGAGGCAGAATCCGCGCTCGAGTCCGAAGACTCCTCCGCTGGTGCCGCAGTCGACATAGTGGATACCGCTCTCAGCGAGCGCCCTGGCGCGCTGGATGTCATCGCGGTAGTAACTGTTGCCGCCGTCGATGATCATGTCGCCAGGTTCCAGATGGGTGGCGAGCTCCTCGACCGTCTTGCCGGTCACGGCGGCCGGCACCATCACCCAGACGGCGCGGGGCTTGTCGAGCTTGGCGGCAAAGTCGGCGATCGATGTCGACGCTTGCGCG
>JALYTM010000091.1 GCA_030854305.1 Candidatus Dormiibacterota bacterium | reverse complement strand
CCCCAGAAGGAGAGGCGCTCGCCGAACCCGTACAGGGTGCCGAGCACCAGCGCGCCGGTCGCCATGCCTCCGAACTGGAACAGTCCGCCGATCCCCATCGCGCGCCCGCGCATCGACGGCGTGCTGCTGTCACCGATCACCGCGAAGAGGGTCGGTTCCACCAACACGAACGCACAGGCCTCCGCCGTGCCCACCAGCACGATCAGCAGCAGGGAGTGCAGAAACGGGTAGGTGACCGCACACGCCGCGCTGCCGATGAAGGACGTGACCATCAGCCGGCGGCGGTTGACCCGGTCGGCGAGGCGGCCGCCCGGACGCGCCAGCAGCAGGATGGGGATGGCGAACAGGCTGACCGTGATGCCGATCACCAGCGTGCCGTAGCCGCGCGCGGCCAGGTACAGAGGCCAGACGACGTCGTACATGGCGAAGACGGTGCCCATCGCGGCCACGCCGAGGCAGGGGACGATGACACCGGGGTCCCGCCACCAGCGGAACTTCTCGCCCGGGACGGCGTCGACGCTGTGGTCGACGTGCGTCTCGGGGACGCGGCGCATCGCCAGCAGTCCGAGGAGCACGGCAGCGCCGGAGATGCCGAACACCCCGGAGTCGCGCCAGATCGCGATCAGGCCGCCGAGGAAGGGTCCGATCAGCAGCCCGACCATCTCGCACGCCTGTAGCTGGGCGAATCGTTCGGCCCTCTTGTCGGGCCCGCTGAGGTCGACCAGCGACGCTCGCAGGGCGGGCACGTAGGCGCCGGAGGCGGCGCCCTGCAGGGTGCGCAGCACCGCCAGCAGCCACAGCGGACCGACGTCGGCGAAGAGCCCGAACGAGAGCAGGGCGAAGGCGAGGCGCGAGCCCAGCAGCAGGGGGCGGCGCCCGAGGCGGTCGGTCAGTCGCCCGGCCGGGACCTGCACGATGGTGTTGGCGATCAGCGGTCCGGCGACGAACAGGGCGATGTCGAACGAGTTACCCCCGTGACGCTGCACGTAGAGCGAGGCGATCGGAAAGATCGCCGCGATCCCGGTGAACATGATCACCTGGCCGCTGAGCAGCCAGAAGACAGGGGACGCACGGAGACCGCGATAGGTGCGCATCGCGCCCATTGTCGAGGTCGCGGCACCGGTCGGGTCGGCGCGGCGCCCGGCGTATAATCCTGACTGTGCAAGTCGGAATTACTCCGGTCGACGACGACCTCTACCGGGAGATCATCCTCGACCACTACCGCCGACCCCGTCACCGCGGCCGGGTCGACCCCGCCGACGCGGTGGTCGCCGCCGACAACCCGCTGTGTGGTGACCAGATCGACCTTTCGGTGCGGTTCGACGGCGACCAGGTCGCCGAGATCGCGTTCGACGGCACCGGCTGCTCGATCAGCCTGGCAGCGGCCAGCATGCTCTGTGAAGAGGTGAGCGGACACAGCCGGGACCACGCCCGGTCCGTCGCCGACCGTTTCCGCGCAATGCTGGTGGACAGGGGCGATGACGCCGACCTCGGAGACCTTGAGGCCCTGCGAGGGGTCCGCGCCTACCCGGTCCGCGTCAAATGTGCCACGCTGCCCTGCAACGCCCTGTTGCAAGCCTTGGACGGGGAGGACAACCGATGACCCACGAGACCGAGCCCGACGCGGTGGACGGGCAGGAGAGTGCCGTCGCCCTCCAGCCTGAGGCGCAGCCCGGGGAAACCGGCGGCAGCGGTCGGGTCAAGGCGTCGCCGGAACTGGTCCTCGCCGCCCTCAGCGAGGTGTACGACCCCGAGATCGGTATCGACATCGTGTCGCTCGGCCTCATCTACGGGTCGCACGTGGACGACGACGGCCTGCTCACCATCGACATGACCCTGACCACTCCCTACTGCCCGATGGGCAGCATCATCCAGGGACAGGCGCACGCGGTGTGCCACGGCCTCCCCGGGGTGGAGGACGTGAAGGTCAACCTGGTCTGGTCGCCGCCGTGGGATCCCCGCACGATGGCATCGGAAGAGGCACGGCTCGACCTCGGCATTTACTGACCACCCGGTGATCCGTCGGCGCGCCGAGCGCGTATCACTGACCGATGGGTACCACTAGGTGCGGCACAAAACCCGCTCGAGCATGACCACCGATCCCGATGCTCGAATGCTCGACCTGCTCTCGCGCGCCGAGCCTGAGGGGATCGAGATGCTCTACGACCGGTACGGAAGCCTGGCGTACACACTCGCGTACCGCGTGCTCAACGACGCGGGCAATGCCGAGGACGTGGTGCAGGAGGCATTTCTCTCGATCTGGCGGCGCGCCTCGACATACCGCAGCGACCGCGGCAGCCTGCGCACCTGGGTGTGCTCGATCGTCCACCACCGCGCGCTGGACCGTCTGCGCGGCCGGGCCGGTCGCGCCCGCCTTGACATGGGCATCGAACACGCCCCGGTCGAGGCGTCGTCGATCTCCGACACATGGGACCGTGTGGCCGAGAGCCTCGAACGTGACGAGATCCGGGTGGCGCTGGGCGCCCTGTCGATGGAGCAGCGGGAAACCATCGAGCTGGCCTACTTCGGGGGGTACTCGCAGGTCGAGATCAGCGACCTGATGAAGGTGCCACTGGGAACGGTCAAGGGGCGCACCCGCCTGGCGCTCCGCAAATTGCGTGACGCCCTCGCCGGCCGCGTCGCCGAGGCAGTGGCATGATCGACTGCCAGGAGGCGGACGTCTACGCGGCCGCGATGTCGGTCGGGTCCCTCGAACCCCACGAGCAGGGCACGCTGGACAGCCATCTCGCCGGGTGCGCCGACTGTCGCCGCATCAGCGCGGAGTACATGGCGGCGGCGGGCCTCCTTGTCCTCGCCGCCGAGCCCCTGCAGCCCTCCCCCGAACTGCGCACGCGCCTGATGCGCGCTGTCTACGCCGAGGCGATCCACGTTCAGCGGCCGCGGCGTGTGCCTCTGCTGCGCAGGCTGGCGGCATGGGTTCCCCAGGGCCGCGGCTTCGCGGTGCTGGCCGGCGCGGCCGCGGGCGTTGTCATCGGCGCCGGGTCACTGGCCGGCCTCTCCCACTCCTCCACGCCGGCTCCGCCCGCCTCGCTCGCGGTGACGCTGACGGGTGCGGCGGCCGTGCCGGGCGCGCACGGGCGAGTCGACTACTTCGCCGCGAGCCACGAGGCGATGATGACCGTCACCGGCCTCGCCTCACCGAGCACGGTGTCGGCGGGTGGCGCGGTCTACGAGGTCTGGCTGATCCCGTCCACCGGCAACCCGGTGCCCGCAGGCTTCCTGACCCGCAGCCCCAGCGGCTCGTGGACGGCGGCAATGAGCGGCGACGTCACGCAGTTCCGCACCATCGCCGCCACCATCGAGCCCACCGGCGGGAGCCCGGTGCCCACCGGCAGCAAGGTGGTCCAGGGGACGATTATCTCCAGCTGACCAGCGGGCGCCACCCGGTCGAAGCTGCCCGCCCGGCCCGCGCCCACTACACTTGAGGGTGCGTCTCTCGGTCTCGTCGCCCCCGCAGAATGGAATCGACGCAACGCGGATGGCGCCGAGGCACTCCAGGAAAAGGAGGTACCTGCCCATGACCGATTCCTCTGGCAGTACTCAGCTGACCCGCGCCGGAGTGGCGGGCTGACCGCCGGGGTGGATACCAGGCAGGGCGTGCGCGGCACGGCCTGACCGAGAGAGGCGCCTGCCGCCTCGATCGCGGTAACCCGACGCTTCGTCGCCAGCGGTGGGATCTCGCCTCAGTGCGGGTCCCACCGCTCTGTTTTTTCAGACGTTGCGGGCGGCGACGTACCCCGCTTCGCGGGTCGCGATCGACGGCGCCGACACCACCTGGTCGCGCTCGAGGTAGCCCTCGGTCCCGTCGCTCAGACGCACCTGCACGAAGCCGGAAGTGCCGCCGGGGATCGCCTCCATGCGGCTGGCGGTGAACACCTCAGGCCCGCGCTGCGCGTCGTGGCTGGGAGCAAGGAAGAGCGCGTACGGCATTCCCGCCCACGACGCCACCAGCGTCACCGGACCGGGCGGGATGTGGCGGCTGCGGTAGATGGTGCGAGGGTCGCCAACTCCGCGGCTGACCACCCCGATCAGCTGCAGCGCGCGGGGCATCGCTCCCCGCCCGGTGCTGGCCTCCAGCTCGACCACGGTGCCGGCATCGGCGGGGACAGCGCGGCAGCGCACCCAGCGCTGGTTGCGGACGGCGGGACGATCGCGACCCAGCACCTTGCGTTTGTCGTCCACCGGCCGCCAGTGGCCCACCAGGCTGATGCGGGTGAACTCGACCACCCGGGCGCTGTTCTCGTCGACGACCTCGTACCGGTACGGAGGGGTGCCGATCATCTGCTCCATGACGGCGAACACCTCACGCGGCGGCGCGGACACGACGAAGCGCCACTGCGCGGCGCGCTTGGCAGGCACGGCGTCGATTGTACGGGCAGGCGTCGCTGGGCCGGGACGCGCCCGCCCTACGAAGGCGGCACCAGCCCTTGTGCCATCTCGTCGGCGGCGAGCGTGGTCAGTCCGTAGCGGCGGAGCATGGCGGTGAACCGCTGCCACACGTGGTCGTCAACCAGGTCGGCATGCTCGAGCACCAGCGGCACCACCGTTTCCGACAGGTGGCGCCCCCGGCTCATCCATTGGTAGTAGTGGCGGCCGCCGTGCGAGTACGGGCCGTAGAGCTTGCCCCCCGGGATGGTTCGCACCAGCCAGTGGAAGGTGCCCGCGTGGCGCACGTGCATCCGCAGGGTGGCCTGGGGCTGGCGTCCGTCGCCGCCGAAGTGGCCCTCACCCACCAGGAGTCCCACCAGGAACCCGGCGTCGCGCGCGCTGACCGCCGGTGAGTCGTAGGGGGACACCGGCACCAACCGCACCGACGGCGCGGGAGTGGGAGCGGCAGGCACGGTCACTCGCGGAGGCATGCGGCGCAGTGTACACGTGTGTTGTTTCACCGTCAGGATTCCCGTGGAACGGGACCGGGAGCCCCGGAGACCGCGAGGACAGGCTGGGCCCGGTTCCCCCTGCGCGAGCTCCTCGGGTCACCGGACCGAGTTTTCCACAGCTGAGGGACGTTTTCCCCCGGTCCGAATACGGACAGCCGCTCTCTCCCAACGCAAGGGCTGGGGATACAGTGGATAACTCAGGCCATAACAGGCCCGGACTGGGCGTACGAATGGGCGTGGCGCCAGCCGATAATCGGCCCGTGGCCCCCATCGTCCTTGCAGTCGCCAACCAGAAAGGTGGAGTCGGGAAGACCACGACCACCATCAACGTCGGCGCCTACCTGGCAGCGATGGGGCGTCGGACGCTGATCGTCGACGCCGACGCCCAGGCCAACGCCACCTCCGGGTTGGGAGTGGACCGATCCGCCGTCGGCGCCACCAGCTATGACGTCATCGTGATGGGGCGACCAATCGCCGAGGCGGTCATCCCAACCATGGTGCCGGGGCTGTCCCTGGTCCCAGCCGACCTCAGCCTGGCCGGTGCCGAGATCGAGATGATCAACCTTCCTCTGCGCGAGCGCCGGCTGGCCATGGCGCTCGAGGCGGTGGAGAACGACTACGACTACGTCCTGATCGACTGCCCGCCCAGCCTCGGTCTCCTCACCGTCAATGCGGCCGCGGCCGCGTGGGGCCTTTTGGTGCCCATCCAGTGCGAGTTCTATGCGCTTGAGGGTCTCGGCCTGCTCAGCCACACGCTGGGACTGCTGCGACGGGACCTCAACCCCTCACTGCGCATTGCCGGCATCGTCATGACCCTCTTCGACGGCCGGCTTGCCTTGGCCCACCAGGTCGTCGACGAGGTTCGCTCGCGCTTCGAGAGCGAGCTGCTGGCGCCGCTGATACCTCGGAACGTTCGCCTCAGCGAGGCGCCGAGCCATGGCCTCCCGGTCAGTCTCTACGACCCGGCCTGTCGAGGCGCGGTCGCGTACGCGGCGCTCGCCGTCAACCTCGACCGTCGCGTGATGATGGACTTTCACGGTCTGGCACCCGCCCCGGCGGACGTCGCGCCGGTCAGGGCCGGCTGATGGCCGACCAGATCCCTCCGATGCCCGCATCGCGCAAGCGAGGACTGGGACGCGGACTGGAGGCCCTGCTCGGCTCGGCCCTGCCGGCAGCGGCAGACCCCGACCGGGAACCGAACGACGACAGCGCCGCCCTCGTGGAGGTCGACGTCCAGGCGGTCGATCCCAACCCCGAGCAGCCCCGGCGAGTGTTCGACGAGGAGCAGCTGGCGGGCCTCGCCGAGTCGATCCGGACCCACGGCCTGCTCCACCCCATCGTGGTGGAGCGCGTCGGTGACCGCTACCGGCTGGTGGCAGGGGAGCGCCGTTTGCGCGCCGTCCGCCTGGCCGGGCTGTCGTCGATCGCGGCCATCGTTCGGCCGGCCATGGAATCGGCACGGCACTCCCTGGAAGTCGCCCTCACCGAGAACCTGGTGCGGTCCGACCTCTCCCCGATGGAGGAGGCGGCCGCCTACGCTCGCCTCGCCGACACGTTCGGGC
>JALYTM010000364.1 GCA_030854305.1 Candidatus Dormiibacterota bacterium | reverse complement strand
GGTCGAGGATGTCGCGCTGGCGGGCGCGCTGGAGCAGGCGCTGACTGGCGCCCTGCACGGTCACCTCGGCGAGTGCGTCGCCCACCTCGCGGAGCACGGCCTGGGACACCAGCGCGCCGTTGATGCGGCACGAGGGGCGCCCTGCCCGGCTGATCTCCCGGGTCAGTGTGAGCAGGTCATCGGACGGGACGCCGAGGCCACCGAGGCGCTCGCGCACCGTGGGTGGGATGTCGTCGAACACCGCGCTGACGCGGGCGGCGTCGGCGCCGGGGCTGAGCGGGTCGCCATCGAGTCGGTCGCCCAGTGCCAGCCGGAGGGCGGCGATGCACACCGACTTGCCGGCGCCGGTCTCGCCGGTCAGTGCCACAAAGCCCGCCGGCACCGCCACCACGGCCTCGTGGAACACCGCGAGGTTGCGGATGCGCAGCTCGACCAGGCTCATTCGATGTGCTCTCCTGGTGCGGACGGGTGCTCGATGTCCTTCAGCGGCAGCCCGAAGCGCACCTTCTCGCGCAGCTGGCGGAGGAACGACGGCGAATGCGCGAAACGGACGAAGTTCAGCTCGGGGCCGGCCCGGATGATCACCTCGGCGCCGTCGCGGAGGCGCACCTCGTCCCTGCCGTCAGCGGCGACGTTGACGTGGCCCCGTTCCACCGTCACCCGCAGGGTGACCATCTCCGGCAGCACGATGGCCCGGGTGATCACGGCATGGGGAGCCAGCGGGACCACCACCAGCGCACGCACCCGGGGGTCGATGGGCGGCCCGCCGGCGCTGAGCGCGTAGGCGGTGGACCCGGTGGCGGTGGCCACCACCACCCCGTCGGCGTCGAACTCCCCGAGCAGCTCGCCATCCTCTTCGACGCGGATGCGCGCCACCGCCACCCCACTCGACTTCACCGCCACCTCGTTGAGCGCGAGCGCCTGCCATGGTGCGCTGCCCTCGTCGCCGGCGACGAAGGCCTCGAGCATCGATCGGCGCTGCAGGTGGTAGTTGCCGCCGATGAACGCCGCGATGGCGTGGGGCAGCTCGCTCACCTCGACGTCGGTGAGAAAGCCCAGCCGTCCCCGGTTGACGCCCATGACCGGGATGCCCCTCGGTGCCGCCAGCCGGGCCCCGAACAGGAAGGTGCCGTCGCCACCGACGGTGACCAGCAGCTTGGTTCGTTCCGCGTGCTCCTCCATGGCCCGCTCGGGCTCGCGGATCTCCGCCCAGACGTCATAGCCCATCTCCGCGGCGCGGGCGGATGCGGCCTCCACGGCGTGCTGCTCGCCGGGGTGGAGCAGGAAGCCGATCTCGCGACGGCTCACGACGGCACCGCGGGCAGGCGGAGGTGCACCAGCCACTCCTGGTTCCCCTTGGCGCCGCGCACCACCGACGCCACCGGTGCGCTCGGCGAGACGACGCCCTGGCCGGTGGCCCACTCAAGGAATGCCGACACTGCGATGGCGCTGACGCTGGGGTCGGCGACCACTCCGCCCGGACCCACGGCGCCCCGCGCGACTTCGAACTGCGGCTTGAACAGCGCCACCACCTCGGCCGCCGGGGCCAGCCGCAGCAGGGCCGGGAACACGGCGCGGAGCGAGATGAAGGAGAGATCGAGTGTCACCAGCGTGGGCGGCGCCCCCTCGAGCCGCTCGAGCGTCCGCAGGTTGGTGCGGTCCATCACCACCACGCGGTCGTCGCCGCTCAGCCGCGGGTCGAGCTGTCCGTAGCCCACGTCGACCGCATACACGCGAGCGGCGCCCCGGCTGAGGAGGACGTCGGTGAACCCACCGGTGCTGGCCCCCGCGTCGAGGCAGATGCGGCCGTTCGCGTCGACGCCGAAGGCGGTCAGCGCACCATCGAGCTTGAGCCCCCCGCGACCGGCCCACGGGTGGGATCGGTCGGTGAGGCGGATCGCCACCGCCTGCTCCACCGGCTGCGCGGCGCTGCCCGCCCGATGGCCGTCGACCTCGACGAGGCCGGCCGAGATCAGCGCGCGGGCGCGGTCGAGGGTCGCCGCCACGCCGCGGTCGACGAG
>JALYTM010000090.1 GCA_030854305.1 Candidatus Dormiibacterota bacterium | reverse complement strand
GGTGACGGTGGTGCCGGGGACGTCGAGACCGGCGAGGATGGCGACCACGCGCCCGAGGTTGAAGCCCTGCTCGCCACCGGGGAGACCGCATCCGCAGATCAGGTCCTCGATTTCGCCGGGGTCGAGGCCCGGCACCTTGTCGAGCACCTTGCCGACGATGAACGCGCCCAGGTCGTCGGCCCGGACGTTGACCAGCGATCCCTTCATGGCCCGCCCGATCGGGGACCGACCGGCGGCGACGACGACGGCTTCAGGCATGGGCGGAGGCACCTCCAGAAAGTTGACGTGGATGTCAATTGTGCGGCAGGCGCTCGCCTCGCCGCGCAGAGGGCTATTCTCCCCAGTCGCATCGGATGTGCGTGTACGCGGGGAGATCGATGACGCAGTACTTCATCACCGGGGGCACCGGTTTCATCGGCCGCCAGCTCGTTCCGCTGCTCCTCGCCCGCGGTGGCGACGTCTTCGTGCTCGTGCGCGAGGGGTCCCGCCACCGCTTCGCCGCCCTCCGCGAGCATCTCGACCCCGGTGGCGACCACCTGCACGCGGTGATCGGCGACATCGGCGAGCAAGGGCTGGGCGTCCACGCCGAGGACCGCGCCGCGCTGACCGGGGCGACCGTGTTTCACCTAGCCGCCATCTACGACCTGACCGCCGGGGCCGAGGAGACGGAGCGCGCCAACATCACCGGCACCGGCCACACGGTGGAGTTCGCCAACGCCATCGAAGCGGCCCGTCTGCACCACGTCAGCTCCATCGCCGTCGCCGGGCGCTACCGGGGGGTGTTCACCGAAGAGATGTTCGCCGAGGGACAGCGCCTGGACCACCCGTACTTCGCCACCAAGTACGAGGCCGAGCGCATCGTCCGCGAGCGTGCCCGGGTTCCGTGGCGCGTATACCGGCCGGCGATGGTGATCGGCTCGTCGCTGACCGGTGAGGCCGACCGGATCGACGGCCCGTACTACGCGTTCAAGCTGATCCAGACGCTGCGCAACCAGTTCCCACAATGGGCGCCGTTCATTGGGCCGGAGGGAGGCCCGCTCAACCTCGTGCCCGTCGACTTCGTCGCCCGGGCCATGGACCACATCGCCCACCTCGCCGGGCTGGACAACCGCGCCTTCCACCTCGTCGACCCCCATCCGCTGTCCCTCGGCGACACCCTGAACACGTTCTGCCGTGCGGCCCGCGCCCCCGAGTTCGCGCTGCGCCTCGACCGGCGGATGGCCAGGATGATCCCCGGGGACACCATGAAGATGGTCGGCAGCCTGCCCGTGGTCGTGGGCATCCGCCGCCAGGTGTTGGACCGCCTCGGCATCCCCGAGACCGCGCTGGAGTACATGGACTACCCGGCGACCTTCGACGCCACCGCGGCGCAGGCGGCGCTGGACGGAACGTCGATCCGGGTGCCGCGGCTCACCGACTACGCGTGGAAGGTCTGGGACTACTGGGAGCGGATTCTCGACCCCGACCTGCCGACCGCCCAGAACATCCGCCGCGTCGCCGCCGGCAGGGTGGTGGTCATCACCGGTGCGTCCAGCGGCATCGGTCGTGCGGTGGCGTCAGCGCTGGCCGCGTCCGGAGCAACCATCATCGGCGTTGCCCGCGGGGTGGCCAAGCTGGAGGAGATGAAGGCGGAGACGGAAGCGCTCGGCGCGACCGTGCACCTCTATCCCACCGACCTCAGCAACCCGGACGCCTGCCGGGCCATGCTCGAGCGGGTCATCGCCGACCACGGTCGCGTCGACGTGCTCGTCAACAACGCCGGCCGGTCGATCCGTCGGTCGGTCATGGACTCCCTCGACCGGTTCCACGACTTCGAGCGCACCATGCAGCTCAACTACTTCGGTGCCATCGCGCTGATCATGGCCGCGTTGCCCACCATGAAGGCGCAAGGCGGCGGCCACATCCTCAACATCACGTCCATCGGCGGCCAGACCTACCCGCCGCGGTTCGCCGCGTACGTCGCCAGCAAGGCGGCGCTCGACGGCTACTCCCGCTGCCTGTCGTCGGAAGTCGCCGCCGACGGCATCGACATCACCACCGTGCACATGCCACTGGTGCGCACCCCGATGATCGCGCCCACAGGCATCTACAAGCACTTCCCCACCATCAGCCCCGAGGAAGCGGCTGAGATGGTGGTCCAGGCCATGATCACACGGCCGCACGAGGTGTCGACGCGGCTGGGCAAGTTCGGTGAGTTGACCCACGTGATGGCTCCCGGACTCCACAACCTGATCATGAGCGCGGCCTACAACATGCTCCCGGACAACGCCCGTCGCTCGAAGGGCGATGGACCTGCCGAGGAGGAGGCGCCGGTCACCGCGGAGGCCTACGCTCTGGGCATGCTGATGCGCGGTATCCACCTGTAGAGCGATGGAAAGCGTGGAAACGCGCGCGGCGCTGGGCGACCGCTGCCCGTATTCACGGTCATTCTCGCCGGCGTTCGCCGACCAGCCGGCCTGCTCCGCGTACCAGGCGATGACTTTCGTGGTCACCGACATGTCCCACCGCGCGCTGGGCGCTGCCCTCACCTGCCGCCACCTCACCGTCGGGGCGGACACTGCCCACCCCGGGCGCTACTACCCCCGCTGCGGTCTCGGCGCCATGGACCGGCGCGAGCGCTGGCTCGCCGGCGTCACACCGGCGCGGCTGGAGGTGATGCGGTCGCTGGACGACGAGTTCGAGCTGCTACTGGCCTCCGACCGCCTCGAGCTGCTCGAAGCCAAGGCGCGGGTCCTCCTTGCCCCTGATGAAGACCCCGAGCCGCTCGAGGAGCTGGAAGCGATGCTGGGACGCTTCCTCGACCGCACCGACGGCCTCATCGCGGAGCGCTCCGCCCGCCTCGCGGATGTCGGCCTCTCCGACGACGCGCTGCGACTGCTTCTCCACGACTGGTCGCTGGCCTGGCTGCGCAGCCGTGACGTGTTCCCGCCGCATATCGCCGACATGCCTCTGGCGGGCATCAGCCCGCAGTCGGCCGCTCTCCTCGGCGGCAACCTCGCGCCCGACGGCGGCCAGGTTGGTGGGACCGTGGTATTCACCGCGGGCGCGCTCACCGTGGAGCGCGTCGCCGACCCACCGCATGTCCGCCTCCGCGGGCAGATCGACGTCGCCAACTCCGAGGCCCTGGTCACTGGCGTGATGGCCGCGGCCGGCGACACCGATGAAATCCTGGTCGACTTCGGCGACGTGCTGTTCTGCGATGTCAGCGGCCTGCGCGCCTTGGTGATGGCGGCCGCGGAGCTGGGCGGCTCGCGCCGCATCGTCCTCGCCAACCTGCCGGCGGAGCTGCGGAGGGCAGTCACACTGGTGGGGTGGGCGAAGCTTCCGGGACTGGCGGTTCTCGGCCTGGACGGTGATGATCCGGGTCCGTGAGAGGCGTGGCGACGGACGGCTGGGCGCCGGTACGGCAGTGTGGTCCACACTGAGTGCGCGATGACCGCCCCCGCCACGTCTCCGAACCCGCTGCAATCGTTCCGCCACGAGGCTCTGCTGTACGCGGGCGAGCGGCAGTTCCTCGATGCCACCGAGCGGTTCATCCGAGATGGCATCGCAGCCGGCGAGCCCACGCTGGTGGTGGTGGCACGCGACCGCGTCGAGGCGCTGCTGGCCGCCGTGGGCGATGGAGACGGCACCGTGGTGTACGCTGACATGGCTGCAGTGGGTGCCAACCCCGGCCGCATCATCCCGGCGTGGCGTCGGTTCGTGGACGGCGAAGGAGCGCGTGGCCGTCGCCTGCGCGGCATCGGCGAGCCGGTCTGGGCCGAGCGTGGTGCGGCCGAACTGGTCGAGTGTCAGCGTCACGAAAGCCTGCTGAACCTCGCGTTCGCCGGCGCGCCCTGCTTCTGGCTACTTTGTCCATACGACTCCACGACGCTCAGCCCGGCGGTCATCGACGAGGCACGACGAAGCCACCCCTTCGTCAGCGTGGCGGATGGAGCGGAATCGCTGTCCACCTTCGCTGCCGCGGCGTCCGGCGACACGCTCGACGCGCCGCTGGGCGAGCCGTCCACCGCGGCGCGTGAGCTGACCTTCACCGCGTGGTCACTGAGCACCGTCCGCAGTCTCGCCGCCCGCGAAGCGGCCAGGGCCGGCATGCGGTCGCGACGCATCGCTGACCTGGTGCTGGCCGTCAACGAGGTTGCCACCAACAGCGTCCGGCACGGTGGCGGCGAGGGTCGATTCCGGGCGTGGCACCAGCCCGGTGTGGTCGTCTGCGACGTGCACGACAGCGGACGGGTGGCGTCGCCCCTGGTTGACCGCCGCCAACCGGGAGCCGACCCCCTCGACGCGCGAGGTCTGTGGCTGGTCAACCAGCTGTGTGACCTCGTCCAGCTGCGATCCTCTGCGCAGGGCACCACCGTCCGCCTGCACATGCTGGGCGTCTGACGGCGACAGCCAGGTGGCAGTCCGACACACCAGGGAGGCACGACGTGGCAGAGCAGGACATCCCCGAGGGGTACCCCGACAGCGCACCCGAGGATCTCGAGCCCGACGCGCCGGCGCTCACCCTCGAGGAGGCCGAGCGCGAGGTCGAAGCGGAGCACGAAGTGTCGCCGGACGGCGCTCCGCCCCCCGACAGCACCGAGCGAGAGGACCGGTTCGGCGACTCGCCCGATGTCGACCAGCTGGCCGCGCAGGAGCTCGGCAACGGCGGTTCGCGGCCGGAGGATGCTGCCAACTTTGCCGACAACGCGGCGGAGTGGTCGCGGGAACGGTCGTAGGCGGCACGGGCTCGTAACGCGCCGAGCGGAGCCGGCGTTGGAGCGGTAGCGTCATCACCCGACGCACAGAGGGCGCAACGATGCGACGCCGGCTCACCACTCTCACCCTGGTATCCGGCGCGCTGCTGCTCGCCGGCTGCGGTTCGCCCGTCGCCACCACGTCGACCACGCCGACGCCGCGCCCGCGACCGACGCCGACGCCGGTCCCCACGTCGGTGCCGGTGGCGCCGGGGCCCTACGCACTGCTGATCACCAACGACAACCGCGCGGGCGTCACCTACGACGTGCTGCTCGTCAACGGCAGCGGAACCATCGTGGCCAGGGTCACCGCCAAGCTGCCGCTTCTCAAACCCAACCAGACATTGACGCTGTCGCCGGTGAGCGCCGGCGCCACCCGCGCCTACTACCTCGATGGCGACACCGACATCCATTCGCTGGCCGCCGACGGGACCAGCGCCCTGGTGAAGTCGATCGCGGCCGGTACAACTGCGGAGCTGGCGTTCGCGGTCAGCCCCGACCAGCAGCACGTTGCCGTGTCGGCGATCACCGAGCAGTCGAATGACGCTCGCTCAACAGGCCACGGCTACATCGAGAACCTCGGTGACAGCGGTGGCCACGCCGACTTCTTCACCAACACTGGGTACTCGGCGTACCGCTGGCCGATCGCGTGGTTCGGGAACAGCATCGTCGACGCCATCGGCGCGGCCGGCGCTGAGAGCTGCCAGCAGGGCGGCTACGGCCTGGCCGGACAGACCAGCGCGATCCCCTGCGCCGCATCCATCCATGTCGTCGACGCCGCCACCCAGAACCGGGTGGCCACCATCTGCGAGTCACCGACCACGCAGCCGACCAATGGTAGCATTTCCTACTCGCTGAACGGCCTGGAAGCCGCGGCCGGCATCGCCTGCCTGTACAACCAGTACTCGTCCGATCAGTCCACGCAAACCAGCACGTCGTCCTGTCACATCGACGCAGTGGGCTGGACGGGCAGCGCACGCAGGTTCGACACCTGCACCACCCAGCAGGCAAGCAACGGCGGCCTCAGCGAGAACACCTGCTTCCTCTCGCCGGACGGAAGCCGGATGGCCTGCACCGGAGCACCCAGTGGGTCGCTGTCGCTGCTCAAGCCGGGCACGCCGTTGCAGAGCCTGGGCCGCAAGTACACCGTGCTGGGATGGATGGACAACAGCCACCTGATGGTTGACGTCGACAGTGCAACCATGGCTGTGGTCAACGTGGACTCCGGAGTCGCGACCACGTTCGCGGTGCCCTCCGCCGACCACGTCACCATGCAGGGAGTGGTCGGAGCCGCCTGAACTCAGGGGTGCCGGTTGCGGTCGGCCCCGGTGAACGCCAGCACCTCGTCGTGGAGGAGGCCATTGGTCGACAGACCGGTTCCGCCCAGCGGCCCGTCCCCCGAGCGGTCGAGGAAGCGCCCACCCGCCTCCTCGACGATCAGCGAGAGGGCGGCGTGGTCCCACACGTTGGCTCGCGACGTCCACCCGATGTCGGCGCTTCCCCGTGCCACCATCAGGTGCGACAGGGCGTTGCCCAGTCCTCGCGCATCCCAGCACCGGCGCCCCAGCCGCACCAGGTCGTCGGCCATGCCGACGCGTGCGAAGCCGGACACGGAGGTGTGAGCCAGCATCGCCTGCTCGATGCTGGCGATCTTCGACACGTGGATCGGCCGCCCGTCGTCGCGGGCGCCCCCGCCGAGCACCGCTGTGAAGCGGCTGCCGAACGCGGGCAGTGACGCCACCGCAACCACGCTGCGTCCGCCGTGCTGCAGGGCGATCAG
>JALYTM010000089.1 GCA_030854305.1 Candidatus Dormiibacterota bacterium | reverse complement strand
CCCCACAGTCACTACGTCCGTAGGGCGCAACCAACTTTACCACAGCGGGAGCCGAGGGGCCGCCGCGCGGCGTGTGCTACGGTGCGGCGGATGACACCTCGTGCGCGCCGCCTCTCGAGCTTGTGCCGCCGGCCGAAACGGTGACCGACCAGACCAGCGCGCGGTCAACGGACGCGACGTCCGCCGATCCTTCCGTCGAGGTCACCGGGCCCGCGACTCCTCACCTCGACTCCGTGTTGTCACCAGGCGGGCAGCAGTTCGTTGCCGCGCTCCAGTCGCGGTTCAACCCCACCCGGGAAGAGCTGCTCGCCCGACGCGCGGACGTCCGCGCCCGCCTGCTTGGGGGAGGCTCGCTCGACTTCCTGCCGGACACCGAGGCGATCCGCTTGGACGACTGGCGTGTCGCCGCCGCCCCCACCGACCTGACCGACCGTCGCGTGGAAATCACCGGCCCGACCGATCGCAAGATGTTGATCAACGCTCTCAACTCGGGCGCCACCGGGTTCATGGCCGACTTCGAGGACTCCAACTCCCCCACCTGGGACAACATGATCGAAGGGCAGGCCAACCTCCGCGACGCCATCAGCGGACAGATCTCATTCCGCAGCCCTGACGGTCGTGAGTACCGTCTCAACGAGTCGACGGCGACGCTGCTGGTGCGACCGCGTGGCTGGCACCTGGTGGAGAAGCACGTACTCG
Source organism: Candidatus Dormiibacterota bacterium (assembly GCA_030854305.1). Taxonomy (GTDB): domain Bacteria; phylum Chloroflexota; class Dormibacteria; order Aeolococcales; family Aeolococcaceae; genus Aeolococcus. The sequence continues at coordinate 5,856 of JALYTM010000089.1, read as the reverse complement.
TCGACGGAGGGGCGATGTCGGCCAGCCTGTTCGACTTCGGCCTCTTCGCGTTCCACAACGCCGCCGCTCTCACGGCGCGCGGCACCAACCCGTACTTCTACCTGCCGAAGTTGGAGAGCCACCTCGAGGCTCGACTCTGGAACGACGTCTTCGACTTCACCGAGGCGCACCTCGGGCTGGCGGAGGGGTCGATCCGCGCCACCGTGCTCATCGAGACCCTGCCCGCGGCGTTCGAGATGGACGAGATCCTCTACGAGCTGCGCACCCACTCCGCCGGGCTCAACGCCGGGCGGTGGGACTACATGTTCAGCGCTGTCAAGACGTTCGCGGCCGGCGACGGCGCGGTGCTCCCCGACCGCCGCAACCTGACCATGACCGTGCCATTCATGCGCGCCTACACGGAGCTGCTGGTGCGGTCGTGCCATCGCCGCGGCGCGCACGCGATCGGCGGCATGGCCGCGCTCATCCCCAACCGCCGCGACGCCGAAGCGACCGAGGTGGCGCTCGCCGGGGTGCGCGGCGACAAGCGGCGCGAGGCGGGCGATGGTTTCGACGGCACCTGGGTCGCTCACCCCGACCTGGTCGAGGTTGCGCGTGAGGAGTTCGACCGGGTGCTCGAGAGCCGGCCGAACCAGCTCGAACGCCTTCGTGAGGATGTGCGGGTCACCGCTGCCGACCTGCTCGATCTCGAGTCCGCCGGCCACGAGGTGACCGAGGCAGGGGTCCGCAACAACCTCAGCGTCAGCCTCCGCTACCTGACCTCGTGGCTGAGCGGGAGCGGCGCCGTGGGGGTCTTCAACCTCATGGAGGACGTGGCCACCGCCGAGATCGCGCGCTCGCAGGTGTGGCAGTGGCTGCACCGCCACGCTCCGCTCACCGACGGCGCGCCGGTCACTCGAGAGCTGGTGGCGCGCCTCGAGCAGGAGGAGGCAGCGATCTTCGCGGCCGAGCTCCAGCCGGGGTCGGCGGCCGTCGGTCGTCTCGAGAGTGCGCGGGCCCTGCTTGCCGGCCTCCTCGACAGTGAGCGCTTCGTCGAGTTCCTCACCTATCCGGGCTACGACCTGATTCCTTGACCGCCCGGCGGTGGTCGGGCCGGCACCCTCACGCGGGCCGGGTGCGTCCGCCCCCCCGCGGCGCGATCTAGACTGCGCCCATGGTCACGCTCACCACCAGCCCCGCGGAGAATTTCCACCGATTCGTCAACCTCAGCTCGGTCGCCGGGGTTGAGCCGATCACCGTCGACCACGCCCGCGGCGCCGAGCTGTGGGACACCGACGGCCGACGGTACCTCGACTGCTTCGCGGGGATCTCGGTGGTCAGCACCGGCCACTCCCATCCCCGGGTGGTGGAGGCGGCTCGGGAGCAGCTGGGGCGTTTCATCCACTGCGGAACCTACCTGTACGAGGTCCCGGTGGTCGGCGAGCTTGCGGCTCGCCTCGCCGGCATCACGCCCGGGCGCCTCGAGAAGACGTTCTTCTCCAACAGTGGCGCTGAGGCGGTGGAAGGCGCGATGCGGCTGGCACGAGCCTTCACGGGGCGAAGCGAGTTCATCGCGCTGGAGACCGGGTTCCACGGTCGCACCAACGCCACCCTTGCGGTGACCGGCAACCGCAAGCGGAAGCAGCACGGCGGCCCCTACCTCGGCGGGGTGGCCTTCGCCCCGGCATCGCACCCCACGCGATGTCGCACCTGCGGCGGTCGCTGCACGCTTCGGTGCGCCGATGCCGTCGAGGATGTCATCAACTACCAGACGTCCGGGAACGTCGCGGCGTTCATCTCTGAGCCGATCCTCGGCGAGGCCGGCATCGTGGTGCCGCACCCCGAGTACTTCCTCAGGGTCAAGCAGATCCTGGACCGCCACGGCATCCTCCTCATCGTCGACGAGGTGCAGACGGGGTTCGGGCGCACCGGGAAGATGTTCGGCATCGAGCACTTCGGCGTGGAGCCGGACATCATGACCATGGCCAAAGGGATCGCCAGCGGCATGCCGCTCGGCGGGTTCATCGCTCGGGGCGAGGTCGCCGACGCCTTCCAGCCCGGCGAGCACCTCTCGACCTTCGGTGGCAACCCGGTGGCATGCGCCGCAGCCCTGGCCACCATCGACGTCATCGAGGACGAGGGGCTCTGCGCCGCCAGTGCGGAGCACGGTGCGACGCTGCTGGGCCGGCTGGAGGCGCTGTCGGAGCGGCACCGGGCGATCGGTGAGGTGCGTGGCAAAGGCCTGATGGTGGGCGTCGAGCTGGTCTCGGACCGGGCTGCGATGACACCGGCGCCCGAGCTCGCCGTCCGTGTCCGCACCGCCTGCCGCGAGCGCGGGCTAATGGTCGGCATCGGTGGCTTCTTCGGCAACGTCGTGCGGGTCCAGCCGCCGCTGGTGATCACCGACGAGCAGCTGGCGAGCGCGGTCGGCACGCTCGACGAGGCGCTGACGGCCGCCGTATGAACCGGATCAGTCACTGGATCGACGGCCGATCCACGGCGGGAACGTCGGGCCGCGACGGGCCGGTGTACAACCCCGCCACCGGCGTGCAGACCGCGGTCGTGGACCTCGCGTCCGCGGCGGAGATGGACGCTGCTGTCGAGGCGGCAACCGGCGCCTTCGCGGCATGGCGCTCGACGCCTCTGTCGCGCCGCTCGGAGGTGCTCTTTCGGTTCCGCGACCTCGTCGACAGCCATCGCAACGACGTCGCCAGGGCGATCACCGCCGAACACGGCAAGGTGCTCTCGGACGCGCTCGGTGAGGTGGCGCGTGGGCTGGAAAACGCGGAGTTCGCATGTGGAATCCCGCACCTTCTCAAGGGCGGTTTCTCCGAGCAGGCGTCGAGCGGTGTCGACGTGTACTCGATCAACCAGCCACTGGGCGTGGTCGCCGGCATCACCCCGTTCAACTTCCCGGCGATGGTGCCGATGTGGATGTTCGCGAACGCGATCGCGTGCGGCAACTGTTTTGTTCTCAAGCCCAGTGAGAAGGATCCGTCGCCCGCTCTGTTGTTCGCGGAGCTGTGGCAGGAGGCCGGGCTGCCCAACGGGGTGTTCTCGGTGGTCCATGGAGATCGCGTGGCCGTGGACCGGGTCCTCGAGCACCCGGACATCGCCGCCGTGTCGTTCGTCGGGTCGACCGCCATTGCCCGCTATGTGTACGAGAAGGGAACGCGGCACGGCAAGCGCGTGCAGGCACTGGGTGGAGCAAAGAACCACATGGTTGTGCTGCCCGACGCCGACCTCGACATGGCCGCCGACGCCGCCGTCTCCGCCGGGTACGGGTCGGCGGGTGAGCGCTGTATGGCGGTGTCCGTGGTGGTCGCGGTGGGCGACGTGGGCGACGCGCTGGTGGAGCGCATCGCCACTCGGATCGCGTCGTTGCGGATCGGCCCCGGGGAGGATCCGTCGTCGCAGATGGGGCCGCTGGTGACCCGTCAGCACCGCGACCGGGTGGCGTCGTACCTCGAACAGGACTCGCTGGGCGATGCCACGGTCGTCGTCGACGGGCGCGAGCGCAGCTTTGACAGCGACGGGTTCTTCCTTGGCGCATCGCTCGTCGATGGAGTGCGCCCGGGCAGCAGAGTCTACGACGACGAGGTGTTCGGGCCGGTGCTCTCGGTGGTGCGGGTGCCCACGTATGACCACGCGGTGCGGCTGGTCAACGACAACCCGTACGGCAACGGGGTGGCCATCTACACCCGCGATGGGGGAGCGGCCCGTCAGTTCCAGTTCGAGGTGCAGGCAGGGATGGTGGGCATCAATGTGCCGATCCCGGTGCCGGTCGCCTACTACAGCTTCGGCGGCTGGAAATCGTCCCTCTTCGGCGACACCCACATGTACGGCCCCGAAGGCATCCATTTCTACACGCGGACCAAGGTGGTCACGTCGCGGTGGCCGGATCCCGGCACCAGCACCATCGACCTGGGGTTCCCGCAGAACCGCTGAGGTGACATGACGCACCCGGTCGTGACTCTGCGCCCCGTCGAGCAGTCCGACCTCGAAATCTTTTACGAGCACCAGGCCGACGCCGGCTCCATCGCCATGGCGGGCGTCCCCGGGCGCGACCCGGACGCGCATCGTGCCCACTGGCAGCAACTGCTCGCGGACGAGACGGTGCACGTGCGCACAGTCGTCGCCGGCGGCAACGTTGCCGGCAGCGTGCTGAGCTTCATGCGGGACGAGGTGAGGGAGGTGGGCTACTGGCTCGGACGCGAGGCTTGGGGACGCGGTGTTGCCAGCCGGGCCCTGCAGCTCTTTCTCGTGTGGGAGACGGAGCGGCCCGTGTACGCCTTCGTGATCGAGGCCAACGTCGTGTCCAGGCGCGTGCTGGAGAAGGCGGGGTTCACGGTCATCGCCCACGAGAAGGACGGTTTCCGCTTCACCCTGCGCTAGCCACGCGCAGACGCCCCCGCGGCGCGCGATCTCGACGAGCTCAGCTGGGAATCGGAGGCGGCTCCAGCCGCACCCAGCTGTGGGTGAACTCGTCGAGTCGGTACGTCGCGTCGGCGCGGACCACCCACCAGCTGCCGTCGCGGAAGGTCCACGGCTCTGATCCGGTTCGGCAGTGGGCGCAGACGCTCGCATCGCAGCGCATCAGCTCCTTGCAGGCCGGACATTCCCTCCGAAGACTCGACAACGGCGGAGGCGTCCCGCCCGCGCTGCCGTGCCGAACGACACCCACCGCGACCAGCACCCCGATCAGCGCCGCCACCAGAAAGAAAAGGACGAGGTTGGGAACGATGATGCTCATCGGCGTGTCACTGCGGTGGTCGTGGTCACAGGACGTCGGATGAGCTACTGGGTGGGGCCGCCGTCGCGGATGACCGCCTGCGGCGCAGTCGGTCCTGCCGAACATGCTCGGCGGGGAGCGGATCGGCGCGCCTGTTGACGCGCGTGACCACCAGCACCAGGGCGGGCACCGACACGGCCATCACCGAGAGGCCGATGAAGAACGCCTCGGGGCTGGCGATGTGACCGATCAGGAATGCGAAGTTCATGCCGAAGAACCCGGTCAGGAAGGTGAGTGGCAGGAAGATGGTCGCCACCACTGCCAGCCTCCTGGTCTGCTCACCGAGCCGGTTGGAGATCGAGGTCAGGTAGGCGTCGAGCAGACTGCTCACCAGGTCGCGGAACGAGTCCACCTCCTCGGCGATGCGCACGGTGTGGTCGTAGACGTCGCGGAGGTAGAGCTGCGTGTCCTTGCCGATCCGGTCGGTGCGTGGCGTCGTCAAGGACTGCAGCAGGTCGCGCTGCGGGCCGGTGACGTGGCGCAGGGTGAGCAGGTCGCGCTTGAGATCGAAGATGGTGTGAACCGCCCGCCGGTCGGGGTTGGCGAGAACCGACGCCTCCACATCGTCGATCCGCTTGCCGACGCCGTCCAGGAGCGGGAAGACGCTGTCGACCAGCGCGTCGCAGATGCGGTACATCAGCATGTCCGCGGTGCATGCGCCCAGCTCGCTGCGGAGGTCGAGCTGCTTGTCGAGGGCGTCGAGCGCGGGCACGTGCGCGTTGGTGACGGTGACCAGGTAGCCGTCGCCGACCAGGAAGTGGACCTCCGCGAGGCCGATGCTGCCGTCGTCGCCGGGAACGGCACCGAACAGGACGATGAACAGCTGGTTGCCGTAGTCGTCAAGCTTGGGCCGCTGGTTGCTGTTGCGCAGGTCCTCCACCGCCAGAGGATGGACATGGAAGCGCGTGGCGATGTCCCCGATCTCCGCGTCGCCCGGCGCTTCGCAGCACACCCACAGCAGCTCTCCCGGCTTGTTGGCGACGTGCTCGAGGTCGGAGACGTGGTGGACGTTGTCCAGGACTCTGCCGTCGAGCCGGGCCCGGATCATGTCGGGGATGCCGGCGGCGACGGGGTGCCGGCGCCAC
>JALYTM010000088.1 GCA_030854305.1 Candidatus Dormiibacterota bacterium | reverse complement strand
GCGCGATGCCGCCCACGACCACGGCCGCGGCCCCGAGCAGGGCCAACGCCGGCTTGGCGGCGCCGGGCCACCAGGAGCGACGGCGTGCGCGCAGGGTCGCCGAGCCCATCCTGGCTACGCTCGCGGGCAACTCGGTGGCGCTGGTGAGGGCGAAATACGCGGCGAGGTCGGCTCTGAGGTCGTCGTCGACCATCGGAGGTGTCTCAGGCATTGGCCATCTCCTTGCGCATCGACGCGATCGCACGCGCGAGGTGCGTGCGCACCGAACCGGCGCCGCACCCCATCAGGTCGGCGCATTCGTCGATCGAGTACCCGTAGTGGTAGTGGAGGACGACCGCGGCCCGCTGCCGGGGCGACAGACGGCGGTAGCTGCGGTCGAGGTCGACAAGGCGTCCGCTGAAGCGTGGGTCGACGGCGGCCGCTTCACGGTCACTCGGGGCCACCGCCGGCCCGCGCAGCCGCAGGCCGCGCCGGCGGTTGATGCAGTGGTTGACGCAGATGCGAGCCAGCCAGGCCGGCCCCGCCTGCCGGGTGCGGACGGTGCCCCACGCCCTCCAGGCCTTGAACATCGCCTCCTGCAGGGCGTCCTCCGCGTCGGAGTGGTCGCGGAGGATCGAGTAGGCGATGCCGTACAGCCGCCGTCGCTGGGCGTTGAGAAGCTCGTCGAAGCTGCTGTCCGACTCGGCGGGCGGCGCCACGGCCGGGCTCATGATCCACTCCTGGGAGACGTGCACACCAGAGTAGACAGTCACCGGGCCGGGACTACTGACTCAGCCGGCCGAGCTCTCCACGTCGTCCGGCCCGGTCGCCACCGGCCGCGAGGGATCGCTGACCCACTCGCTCCAGGATCCCGGGTAGAGGGCGGCCGCGATCCCCGCAACCTCCAGGGCGAGCACCTCGTGGGCAGCGGTGACACCTGACCCGCAGTACGCCGCCACGGCAACATCCGGCCGCACCCCGACACCGGCGAACCGCATCCGCAGCCCGGCGACGGACAGCATGCGGCCCGCCGCATCGAGGTTCTCGGCAGTAGGAGCGCTGCGAGCGCCGGGGATGTGACCGGCGACAGGGTCGATCGGCTCGGCATCGCCGCGGTACCGCTCCACGGCGCGGGCATCGAGCAGGACGCCCTCGGCGGCGAAGTCGAGAACCTTCGTGGTGTCCAGCACGGGCATCCCTCCCGGCCGCACGTCGAAGTCGCCCGGAGTCACCGCCGGGATGGCGGTGGTCAGGCTCAGCCCCGCGGCGAGCCACGCCGGGACGCCGCCGTCGAGCAGCCTCACCTGGCCGTGGCCGAAGTACCGGAGCAGCCACCAGGCCCGCGCCGCGCTCAGACCACCGCCGCCGTCGTACATGACCACCGCCCGCTGTCGCGAGATGCCTGCGCTCCGCATCGCCGCCTGGAAGTCGAGGGCATCCGGCAGTGGGTGCCGTCCGCGCCCGTCGCCGGCGCGGCCGGCCAGGTCGGAGTCGAGATCGACGAACACGGCGCCGGGAAGGTGGCCGCGCCGGTATTCGAGGAATCCGGGGGGGCCGTTCAGCGACCAGCGCACGTCGAGCAGTGCCGGCGGCTCGGGTCCGTCGAGCGCACGGGCAAGGTCGTCGGGTGTGACCAGGGGGCTGTCTGCCATCACGCAACTGAAACCGATTGAGGACAGGTCACGTTCTGTCAGAAGGCGCGCAGGGCCGGTAGTGGGCGCGTCTTGAACTGGGGAACGCATGGTACGGTTGGTTTCGATGATCTCTCGCCGCCCATTCCTGCTGGCCGCGGTCATGGGTGGAGTCACCCTGCTCGCGGGCTGCGCCTCCCCCGGCACGGGCCAGGCAGGCGGCACCGCGGCCGCTCACCTTGCCGCCAAGGCTCCCACGCCTCCCGACCTCACGGTCACGCCCGCCGACGGCGCCGCTCAGGTGCCGCTGGATGCCACGATCACGGTGAGCAGTGGCAACGGCAGCGTGGGCAGCGTCGCGGTCACCCGCACCGGCGGGGCCACGGTGGCGGGCTCACTCTCCACCGACGGGCACACCTGGACGGCGAGCGACGGGCTCGACCCCGCCGCCACCTACGTCGTCAGGGCCACCGCAAGTGACACCGCAGGGGCGCGCACCACCGCGACCACAACATTCCACACACTGCAGTCGGTTCGCGACCGGCTCCTGACCACCACCAGCCCGCCCGATGGGTCGACGGTGGGCGTGGGCAGGACACTCGACCTGAGCTTCAACTACCCGATCGCGGCCTCGCAGCAGGCCGAGATCGCCAGCCGCCTCCAGGTGGTCTCAGTGCCCACGCAGCCGGGGGCCTGGCACTGGTTCTCGCCGACGGTGATCCACTACCGGCCCGAGAACTACTGGGCGCCGGGAACCGTCGTGACCCTGAACGCCAACCTCCACGGCGTCAACGCGGGCAACGGCGTCTGGGGCCTGGCAGGGTTCACGCAGCAGTTCACCGTCGGCGCCAAGCACGTCTCGCTGATCAACGACACCACCCACACCATGCAGGTGTACAGCAACGACCAGCTCCTCTACACGTGGCCGGTGAGCCTCGGCAAGGCCGGCTTCCGCACCCTCAACGGGACGCTGCAGGTGCTGTACAAGGTGCCCGTGGTGAACATGAGCTCCTGCGCAACCTTCGGCGGCGCGGCGTGCATCCCGGGCAACGTCAACTACTACAAAGATCCGGTGTACGACGACACCGCCATCTCCACCAACGGCTTCTTCATTCACGCCGCGCCGTGGTCGGTGGGCCAGCAGGGCAGCGTCGACGTGTCCCACGGTTGTGTGAACCTCAGCACCGCGCGAGCGGTGACGTTCTACGGCTTCTCCATCCCCGGCGACGTGGTGGTTGTCAGCGGAAGCCCCAACATCGCCGACTACAGCAACGGTGAGGCCGACTGGCAGATCCCGTTCGCGCAGTTCGACAACACCGGCAGCGCCCCCACGACCACGCCCGCTCCCTCCACCGCGGGCGGCCTGTAACCGCCGTCCGGCGAGGGCCGATCAGGTCCCGGCCGGCGGGTCCGCGGCGGGCGTACGGCGCAGCCGAAGCGCGCGACGCAGGATCGCCATCTCCTCGTCGTCCGCGATGCGCAGGATGTAGAGCATGAGCGCGTAGAGCACGCCGGCGAGCGCGGTGACGAGCAGCACGGCCGCGCGCCCCTGCGGGTCGGCGAGAACCACGAAGGCGCCCATCACCAGCCCGCCGAGCACGGGTTTCCACACAACGTGAAACACCCTCAAGGTGCCCAGCACCCGGCGCAGCGCGAACCATCCTGCCGTCACCAGGACCACCTCGGTGGCCACCGTGTCCCAGCTGGCTGCGAGGTAACCCCAGCGCGGAATCAGGATGATGTTGAGGATGAAGTTGACGAGCAGCCCGGTCAGCGCCACCCCGGCGAAGAGCTTCTGTCGGTCGATGGCGTTGAGCACCGCCGCGAAGGTGTTGTCCACGAACATGAACGCGATCGCCAGGGCGAGGATGCGCAACGCGGCCGCACTCTCCGGGTAGGGGAAACCGAGCAGGTCGCTGTACTGCTGGGCGAGCAGGAACAGCCCGACACTGATCGGCAAACCCATGATCGCCAGCCCCTTGAAGAATTTCTCCGAGGTGACCAGCACACGGTTGGGCGCGCCTCGGTAGTAGATGGACAGCACCGGGAACACCACCGTGCGCAGCGTCGCGGGGATGAACAGCAACGCCTCGAACGGGCGGTACGCCAGCGTGTACCACCCCACCTCGCTGTAGGGACGGAAGTGCTGCAGGATGGGCACGTCGACCTTGAAGTACACGGTCGTCAGTACGTAGGTGACCGCCAGCGGGATACCGGCACGGATCCAGCTGCGAAACAGCGCGACGTCCAACTCCCACCCCGGTCGCAGGATTTGCATCCGCAACAGCACCACGATGAAGTACACGGTGGCGAACACGTAGCCGGCGACGTAGGTCCAGAGGAAGAACCCGGTGCCCGCATGGATGCGCCAGCCGATCAGCGCCATGACCAGGATGACGACGGTTTCGGGAACGATCTCGAGGATCTCGAACTTCAGTCGCTGCAGCGCGTACAGGGTGCTGCGCAGCAGCAGCGAGTAGCCGCTGAGAATCAGCAGCGCAAACGACGGCAGGAGCAGCGACTCGATGCCGGAGAACCACAGGCAGAGCGCGAGCATCGGCAAAGAGACCGCGACCAGGAACACCTTGACCGACGCCACGTTGGTGAAATAGCGGCTCAGCTGCTGCGGCTCGCGAGCACCCTCGCGCACGTACAGCGCGGTGAAGCCGATGTCGGTGATCGCCCCGACCAGGGCCGTGTACGTGACCGCTGTCTGCAGCTCGCCGAACTGGCTGTCCGTGAGCGCGTGGGCAATCGCCAGCACGGTGACCAGCGCGATCAGGCGCGACACCACGCGCGCGACCAGGATCAGAGCGGTGTAGCGCAGCGCCCGCGACCCCAGTCCGCTGGTGATGTCAGTCGGGGTGGGGCTATCCTCCTCCAAGTTGCCCCATTCTACGAGTGCAGCCGGTGCCTCAACCGCCGCTCGCGCTGCTCCCACTCCCGCTCCGCCGAAGGCACCACGCCGCGCAGGCGCGGCCACCAGGACCCCATCTCGGCACGCACCCGCCCCACGCTGACGCAGACGTCCAGGGCATCCTGGTGGCGGCCGCAGCGCTCGAGCCGGATCGCGTAGCCCCTCGCGGCACGAAGGTCGCGAGGGTCACGGTCATGCAGGCGCCCCCAGGTCTCCATTGCCTCGGTCATCTCGCCGCGGCGTTGCAGTGCGAACGCGAGACGGTGTGCTGCCTGGCGTGCCCACGGATCGAGGCCGGCGGCAACTGCGCTGCGCAGCTCAGCTTCGGCGGCGTCGGCGATGCCGCGGTGTTCGAGGTGCCTCGCCAGGTGGTACGCATCGGCCGCATGAGCGGGGTCGACACGACATCCGCTCACATGTGCGGTGAGCCGTGCGGCGAGGACCACGGTGCTGACGATGTCCTGGAGGTTGTGCTCCACCACCCCGGCCAGCACCGCTGCCGGTGAGCCTCGCAGCCAGGCGCGATACCGAGCCGGCGCCTCGGCACCGGGGATGTCGTCGACCCGGTGATGGTTGAGCAGCGACATCTCCGCGTGGCGGAGAGTGCAGGGGCCGAGGCGATCGCGGAAAAGCCGCCGCACCGGGGCCAGGACGTCGCCGTGCAGCCGTGGCTGGACCGCGGCGGGGTCCAGCCGGTTGATGGTGCAGCGCGCCATCAGCACGGGCACGTCGAAGCTTCGCCCGTTGTACGTCAACCACAGCCGGTGCCGCCCCATGGTGCCGGCGATCGCGATGAGCATCGCCGCCTCCGAGCCCGGGTCGACAAGTAGGTGCTGCTCGATGTGGAGCGTGTCGCCACGTTGCACCCCGAGACCCACGAGGAACGCCATCACCCCGCTCCCACGCAGCCCAAGGCTCTCGATGTCGAGCACACCCACGCCCTCGCCGATGACCCAGGCAGGGCCTCCGTCGCCACATGGCTGGCCGAGCAGGGCGAGAAGGTCGGCGACGGGAGGCGACGTGCCCAGGCCGGCGGCTGCAAGGAACGGAAGCAGGTCCACCGAGAGCCTCCGGACGAAGACCTCCCCCGCCGCTGCCTCCTCGGCTTCGAACCCCAACGCGCCAGCTCGGGAGGTGGGCGAAGGGCTCGACGTGCGCGGCGCGCGGGCCACGGGGGACGCACCCCCCATGGCCGCGATGCGCGCGCGGAGGGCGCTGACGGTTGCCGCCTGCCGCTCGATCACGCGGCGAGCGTAACGAACGTCTGTTCGCTGCGCAAGTGGCCCGGGCCGCATCCATGCTCGCGCCGTCGACCCGGTCGCCGCCGGCTCAGCAGGTGCGGCTAACGTTCGTCTGCAGCGTTCGGATCGCTTGGACTGATTTGATGGTCGAGTTTCGCAGCGAATGACGCGGATGAAGCATCAGGCGTACGGACAGAACTTGTGAGCGTCCTATACTCACGGTGCAGCGAAAGCTGTATCCCCCTTCCTGTGGAGCGGCTGGAGACTCTCTCCGGCCGCTCCCGCAGTTAACCGAACGAGCCGGTCACGGAGTGAGCGTGTCGAGCGCCCGCCAGCAGTACCAGGCCGCGGCCGAGCGATGCGGCCGCAACACCTCGCCGGCGGCCGCCAGATCGCGCGGCGAGGGCATCTCCGGCACCCCGTGGATGAGTGCCCACCCCTTGCGGACGGCGAAGTCGCCCACCGGCCAGACGTCGGGGCGGCGGAGGTCGAACAGCAGCAGCATCTCGGCGGTCCAACGGCCCACCCCACGCACCGCCGAGAGCCGCGCCACCACGTCCTCGTCCCCCATTGCCTCGAGCTCGTCGAGCGGCACGATGCCGTCGGAGCACTTCGCCGCCAGGTCGAGGATGGCGCTGGTCTTGGCGCCTGACAGCCCGCACGCCCGCAGCGTCTCGACGGGCGTGACCAGGACTGCCCCCGGGGTGGGGAGGGCGTCTCCGAAGAGTGCCAGCAGCCTGCCGTGGATGGCCGCGGCAGCACGGCCGGCGAGCTGCTGGTAGGTGATCGCGCGGACCAGTGCGCTGAAGG
>JALYTM010000087.1 GCA_030854305.1 Candidatus Dormiibacterota bacterium | reverse complement strand
CCCCTGACGGGACCCGGCCGGTCGCGCTGACCACGAGCAGCTGCGCCGGTCGGTCCGTGTGACCGACCGCGTACCGCAACGCGGCGATGTCCGCCGCCCGTGCCGGCAGCAGCGTCTCCGCCGTCCACTGGTGGTCGGGGGAGGCGCGCAGGGTCCCGGCGCCGACCACGATGACCGCGGCCAGGCTGCGGAGAAGTGCCATCACCAACCGGTCCGCGGCGATGCCGCCCCCAACCGCTCGAGAGTCGAGGCGCCCCAGGCCGAAGCTGACCACGCCGTCCAGAGTTGACACGAAGCTCACCGCCACCCGGGCGGGCTCCAGCACCACCGCGGCGCCGTACTCGGCCTCGAGTGCGCCCCGGGGCACCGCGGTCTCGGTCTCGCGGAGGACGCGCAGGACCCCGGCCTCCAGTGGGCTCAGGTGGTTCGAACCCCCACCAGCGCGCCGATAGCCGTGCAGACGGCCGCGGCCAGCGCGCCGATCGCCAGCTGTCGTACGGCGGTGCCGAACCGTGAGCGACCGGTGAAGCTGCCGACCGCGAAGCCCACCGTCAGCGACATCAGGGCGCCGATGATGATCGACGCCACAGTGGCGGTGGTGCCGGTGGCGAAGAACCACGGAAGCAAGGGGCCGGCGGCGCCGAACGCAAAACTCACGAACGACGACGCCGCCGCGATCCACGGTGAGCCGGTCGAACCGGGGCTGACGCCGAGCTCCTCGCGCGTATGCACCTCGAGCGCCAGCTCGGGGCTGCGGCTGATGGCGTCGGCGACGGCCTCGGCCGCCTCGGTGGGCACCCCGCGAGAGACGTACAGGGCAACCAGCTCACGCCGCTCCGACTCCGGGTGCCGGCGCAGCTCCTCGCGCTCGATGCCCACCTCCCGTTCGAGCAGCTCGCCCTGGGCGCGAACGGAGACGTACTCCCCGGCAGCCATCGAGAACGCCCCGGCCAGAAGACCCGCAAGGCCGGCGAGGCGCACCACGCCGGCACCGGGATGGGCGCCCGCCACGCCAAGGATCAGCGACACATTGGTCAGCAGGCCGTCGCTGACCCCGAAGACGGCTGCCCGTGCGGCGCTTCCCTGCACGTTGCGGTGGTGCTCATGCCGCATCGAGGTGCCCCCCTGCCCGGGGACGGCTGGGCGAGCGGTGAGCGCCATCGCCCAAGAGTACCTACTTGGCTATGGGCAGGACGCGGACGCGCTGTGGCCGGAGAACGGGAGTGCGGATCACGGACGGGATGCGGGCCGTTTCACCGGGCCGGCCGAAGTAGTAGCCCTGAGCGCAGTGGACCCCGAGACGCTTGAGGGCCTCGGCCTCCTCGTAGGTCTCCACTCCTTCGGCAACGACGGTGGCATTGATCTGCTCGATGAAGTAGATGAGCCCGTGGAGCAGGGCGCGTCGCCCCAGGTCGCGGTCGATGTCGCGGATCAGTGAGATGTCGAGCTTCACCACGTCCGGCTTGGTGCTCAGGATGTGGCTGAACGACGAGAAGCCGGCCCCCGCGTCGTCGACGGCGTAGCGCATGCCCCGGAAGCGCAGGCGCGCGACCGAGCTGTTGAACAGCGGGTAGTTGTCGATCGCCGCGTGCTCGGTGACCTCGATGATCACCGCGTCGCTCCCCGACTGGATGAGCGACGCGAACTCGTCGCTCACCGCCGTCTTCGGCGACACGTTGAGCGACAGGTACGTCTCGGGCGGGATGTGATCGATGTGCTGGAGCGCGGACCGCACCGCCGCCAGCTCCAGGTCCCGCCCCAGGCCCACGTCCGCGGCGGTCGCGAACCACACGTCCGGCGACTGCGGGTTCTCGACATCGAACCGAGCCAACGCCTCGAAGCCCACCGGCGCGCCGGTGATGAGGTCGACGATCGGCTGCAGGACGGTCGAGAGCCGGTGCTCACGCAGGATTGTGGTGATGCTGGTTCGCTTCTGGCGCCGTGTCGACGCTTCCCGCTCCTCCCGCTCGAGCTGCTCGGCGTATATCCGGGCCAGCATGCGCATGAACCGGACGTCGCGCTTGCCGACGCTGTAGTCGGCACGGCGGCTGATGCACGCCATCGATCCCCAGACGCGGCCGTCGGGGAGACTGACCGGTACGCCGACGTAGGCGCGGATGCCCGCCTGCTCGGTGATCGCCCTGTCGGACGCAAGGGGCTCGGCGGCGGTGTCGGGCACCGCCTCGGGAAACCTCCCTTCGGTCATCGCCTTGCAGTACATCACGCCCAGCGGGAGACGGCCGCCGACGGCCAGCCCGAACAGCGCGCCGTCGCCCGCGATGCCACGAAAGACCTGCTGGTCGCCCATGAACTCCGCGGCGAAGGCGACGTCCATGTCGAGGTACTCGCGCGCCGACTCGAGGATGTCATCCACCAGCAGCCGTGTGGGCCGGTCGAGGGCGAGCGCGCTCAGCGCCGTGTCGCCGGTGAAGATCTCGGCAGGTGGAGTCACATCCGTCCGTTGATGATCGCAGAGGAGTCACAACCGACACTCGCGGCTCACGCTTTGGTTGGGTGCCGCTGTATCGCGACTGCGACAGGCTCGTCACCCGGCCCGCCGGATCAGGGACCGGCGGCCGCCCGGGCACCCGGGTCGGTGCGCACCTCGCGGGACTCCGGGGCACCTGCGGGCAGACCGGTGGCTGGGTGCTCATGGCCGACGCTCACCTCGGCATTGACCGCCCCGCCGAGCATGATCATCTGACCGATCAGGAAGAAGTAGAAGAGCAACACGAAAATGAGGCCGAACGTCTGGCCCCACTGCGGGCTGTGCGTGACCGCCTTGAAGTACAGCGGGAAGGCGAGCGTCACCACCTCGAAGAGGATGCCCGTGACCAGCGCGCCGGGGATGACGTCGCGAACGCGCTGTGGTCGGTGCGGCACGACGTAGTAGATGACACCGAACAACAACGACGCGTCGACGATGCCCGCACCCAGCTGCAGCAGCAGCCCCGCCGGACCCCCGTGAAGGAATGAGGGAACGCCGGGCAGCGACTGCAGAAGCGAAAGCAGGCTGCCGCTGGCGATCAGCGGCACCGCCATCAGCGTGAACAGGACCACCATGCCAATGGCCATGAGCTTCTGGCGCACGAAGCCGCGCGACGGGACCGGGTAGAGGCTGTTCAAGCCCTGCTCCATCGCGCTGAACAGCGAGGCGCCGGTCCAGACCAGCCCGAGGATGCCGATGATCGCGAACAGCCCGGTACTCTGTCGAAAGCTCCTCAGTGCGCTGAGGATCTCGCAAGTCCCGCCGGAACGGCAGTCCGGGAATGCGGCCACCACCTGCTGCTCGATGGTGGCGCGGGTCCCGGGGTCGCGCATCACCAGCCCGACCACGGTGATGGTGAGGATCACCATGGGGAGGAAGGCGAAGAACAGGTTCCAGGCGACGATGGTTGCCCAGTTGGGTCCCTGCGCGCCGAGGTAGCGGCGCACCGCGCGCACGATGAGGAGGTTGAGGATCCGCTTCTTCACGCTCGCGATGCTAGGGGATGGGTACCGATTGATCGGGGCGCGCAGGTCGAGGAGACCGGGTGCTACGCCGTCTCCGACATCGTCCCGCCCTCAGTGCAGGCCGCATTCCTTGGTCGAGGCGACCTCCCACCACCACCGCCCGGCGCGCTCATCCTCGCCCGCCACAGTGGCGCGGGAGCACGGTGCGCAACCGATCGACGGGTAGCCGCGGGCGTGCAACGGGTGCCGCGGCACCTCGTGACGGTCGAGGTACTCCCACACGTCGGCGCGGGTCCACTCCGCCAGTGGTGCGACCTTGGTCATGCCGCCGTGGGCGTGGTCGGCCGCGACCGAGGGCGTCGCCGCCCTCGTCTTCGACTGGTCGCGCCGCACCCCGGTCACCCAGGCGTCGTAGTCCAGCAGCGCCTTGGTCAGCGGGCGAACCTTGCGCACCTCGCAGCAGCGCATGCGGTGGTCCATCGACTCCCGAAACAGGTCGGGACCCTTCTCGGCCACCAAGACCTCGACTTCGACGGCGTCGGGCGTCAGGACGCGGAGGCGGAGGCCGTAGCGGCGCTGGAACCGGCCGATCAACTCGTGTGTCTCCTCGGGCAGTCGTCCGGTGTCGATGGTCAGCACATCGGGCTTCAGCCCAAGACGTGCTGCCATGTCGATTTTCGGAGTGGACCTCAGTCCGCCCCAACCTGGGCGATCCGCCGGACGTAGAGTGGGTTGTCCGCGAACACCGCCATCACCTCGACATCCACGAGAGCCCCATCGAGGAGGTAGTGACGCCGGAGCACGCCTTCGGAGGTGAAGCCCGCCTTCTCGTAGGCACGGCGGGCGCGGTCGTTGCCTGCCCACACGCTGAGGCTGACCTTGCTGAGACCGAGCGTGCGGAACGCGTGTTCCACGCTCAGCATGCACGCCTCGGTGCCGTAGCCCCTCCCCCAGCGATCGGGCGGCCCCGTCCAGATCCCCCACGAGCAACGGCGGTTCTGGAGGTCGATCGAGTCCAGCCCGGTGCTGCCGATCAACGCTCCGTCGTCGCAACACTCGATCGCCCACACACGCACGGTCTCCGGAGTTGCGGAGGTCACCCACTGGCGCGCGCGAGACATCGAGTAGGGACCCCTCGACCAGTGGTCGAGGTAGCGGACCACCCGCTCATCCGCCAGCGCGGCGGCGAGCGGTTCGACGTCCGCATCCTTCCAGGCCCGCAACCTCACCAACCTCCCGGTGATGTCCATCAGCGGGAGAGCGATGCCCGCTCAAGCTCGACGATGACCGCGTCCGCAACCTGGGATGTACCGACGGCCGTGGGATCGTTGCGATCCGGCTTCATGTCGTAGGTGACGTTCTCACCGCCGGCGATCACCGCTGCGATTGCCGCCTCGAGCCGGACCCCGGCCTCCTGCTCGCCGATGTGACGCAGCATCATCATGCCGCTCAGCATCATCGCCATCGGGTTGGCCACGTTCTTGCCGGCGTACTTGGGTGCGCTCCCGTGCGTCGCCTCGAAGAGCGCGATCTCGTCGCCGGTGTTGGCGCCGGGTGCCAACCCCAGGCCGCCGACCAGCCCTGCACACAGGTCGCTGAGGATGTCGCCGTAGAGGTTGGGCATCACCATGACGTCGTACAGCTCAGGCTTCTGCACCAGCTGCATGCACATGTTGTCGACGATGCGGTCCTCGAACTCGACCTGCGGGAACTCCTCGGCGATCTCGCGGGCGACGCGGAGCCACAGTCCCTCGGTGAACTTCATAATGTTGGCCTTGTGCACCGCGGTGACCTTGTGGCGACCGTGGTCGATGGCCCACTGGAAGGCGAAGCGGAAGATGCGACGGGTGCCGGTGATGCTGGCGGGCTTGATGCTGATGCCCGAGTCCCTGAGGATGCTTCTGCCTGTGAGTCGCTCGATGGTGTCGATGATCTCGAGCGTTCCCGGCTGTCCTTCCTCGAACTCGATGCCGGCGTAGAGGTCCTCTGTGTTCTCGCGGATGACCACCAGGTCGACGTCCTCGAAGCGGCTGCGCACACCGGGATACCACTTGGTCGGCCGGACCAGCGCGAACAGGTCGAGCTCACGCCGCAGGGCCACGTTGACGCTGCGCATGCCGGTGCCGATCGGGGTGGTCAGCGGGCCCTTGATGGCCACCTTGTTGCGGCGTATGGACTCGAGTACGTGGTCGGGCATCGGTGTTCCGAACTGCTCGACGACGTCGAGCCCGGCGTTCTGCACGTCCCACTCGATGTCGACGCCGGTGGCGTCGATCACCCTGCGGGCGGCCTCGCTGACCTCGTAGCCGATGCCGTCACCGGGGATCAGGGTGATTGTGTGTCGTGCCATCAGCGTGGACTCTCCTGGTGGTGCGCATGCGCGGGTGGGACACCGCGGTGGCCGGGCTGACCCGAGTGTGCCAGCGGGAGGCGCGGTCACGCTCTCGCCGCGGGCGCCGCCGCCAACGACCGGCTCGGGCAGACTCCGTCAGATGTGGACCCAGGGGCTGGCCGAGTGGTATTCGACGCACGGTCGCCACCACCTGCCCTGGCGGCAGACGCTCGACCCGTGGGCCGTGCTGGTGAGCGAGGTGATGCTGCAGCAGACCTCGGTTGCCCGCGTTCTGCCGCGCTGGGACGCGTTCCTTCAACGCTGGCCGGCGCCCGCGGACTGTTCCGCCGCCCCCCTGGACGAGGTGCTGCGGGAGTGGCAGGGACTGGGCTACCCGCGGCGTGCGCGTGCGCTGTGGCTCACCGCCGGGCTGGTCTCCGCCGCGGGCTGGCCCGCCGACGAGGCCGGGCTCCGCACGCTGCCCGGTGTGGGCGTGTACACCGCCCGAGCGCTGCTGGCCTTCAGTGCGTTGGGCCACGCAAGCCGCGACGTCGCCCCGCCGCGGGACGTCAACCTCGCCAGGGTTGCATCGAGGGCGGCCCTCGGCCTGGAGCCGCACGAGACCACGCCGGCGGTGCTCGACGGGGTGTTGCGCGAGGCGCGGCCCGCGGCGATGACGGTCCGTGAGTACGGCTACGCGCTGTTCGACGTGGGAGCGACCCACTGCCGCGTCCGCCCGCGCTGCCACGGCTGCCCGGTTGCGGCTGCCTGCGCGGCACTGCGGCGGACGACGCTGCCG
>JALYTM010000363.1 GCA_030854305.1 Candidatus Dormiibacterota bacterium | reverse complement strand
GCCCGGCGTACGCCGCCAGGGCCGCGAGCGCGTGGTCGGCGGTGCGCCCGCTGCGGCTCCAGCCGGGCCAGTCGATCGCCGACGCGAAGGAACGCTTGGTTGCGGTCTCGATGACCACGCCCATCGAGGATTTTCGGCCGGCCACGGCGGGGAATTGTGGCAGACGACCGGACCGCCGCCGAGCGGATGACCTACCCTTCGACGATGGCACAGGGCAAGCAGATGAGCGGCGCGGACCCGGGGATCGCCACCCTCCTGGACCGGGTCATGGTGGTCGGGGCGTTCGCGGGGCGCGCCCGTCGCGAACAGACGGAAGTAGAGCTCGACGAGCTCGAAGAGCTGGCGCGCACCCTGAACACGGCCGTCGTCGAGCGGTCGGCGGTGCCACTGCGAGAGCCCCACGCCGCCACCTTCTTCGGTGCCGGCACCGTCGACGCCCTGGGCGCGCGCATCGAGGAGCTGGGCAGCCCGGCGGTGCTCATCAACAACCCGCTGTCGCCCCGCCAGCAGCGCAACCTCGAGGAACGGTGGAATGTCCCGGTCCTCGATCGTACCGAGGTGATCCTGGCCATCTTCTCGCGACGGGCCAAGAGCGCCGAGGGACGGGTCCAGGTGGAGATGGCCCAGCTGGAGCACCTGCTTCCGCGCGTCACCGGCGCCTGGACCCACCTGGAGCGGCAGCGCGGCCGGGTCGGCACCGGCGGTATGCGTGGCGGCATGGGCGAGAAGCAGATCGAGGTGGACCGGCGGATCATCAACCAGAAGCTCCGGCGCCTGCGCAAACGGCTGCAGGAGATCCAGCGACAGCGGACGACGCGGCGCGCGGCGCGCACCTCTGTGCCGCTGGCGTCGTGCGCCCTGGTGGGCTACACCAACGCGGGCAAGTCGACGCTGCTCAACCGGCTCACCAACTCGTCGGTGCTCGCCGACGACCTCCTGTTCGCCACCCTCGACCCCACCTCGCGACTGCTCGGACTGTCCAGCGGGCGCAGGGTGATCGTCACCGATACCGTCGGGTTCATCCAGGCTCTCCCCCATGAGCTGGTCGAGGCCTTCGCGGCCACGCTCGAGGAGACGCGCGAGGCGCACATGCTGGTGATCGTCGTCGACGCGTCGCGCTCCGACGCCGAGGCGCACCTGACCACCGTGCTGGAGACGCTCGACGAGATGGGGTGCGACCAACCGGCAATGCTCGCGGTCAACAAGGTGGACCGCCTCGACCCCGCTGAGGCTGCCGAGGTCGCGCAGCGGCTCGGGGAGATCGCCGGCATCCCGCCGCTGCTGATCTCGGCGCGCAGCGGAGCCGGGTTGCGCGAGCTGCGTGCGGCGATCGACCGGACGGCGGCGCGGACTGTCCGCGACACCCGGGCCAACCGGCCGATCATCGCCGCCGATGCGGTCACGTTCGTGCCCACCAGCGCCGACGAGGAGTCGGACGCCGGCGAGCCCGCCGAGACCGTGGACGGTCGCCGCGCCGCCTCCTGAGGCGGACGTTCTCAGCCGAACTTCTGGGTGCGTGCGGTGATCCGCTCCGCCTCGCGACTTGCATCTCGGGCGGCGATCGCCTGGCGCTTGTCCCACAGCTTCTTGCCGCGCGCCAGGGCGAACTCGAGCTTGATGCGGTTGCCCTTGAGATAGATGCGGAGCGGGATCAGGGTGAGCCCCTGCTGAGCCACCTTGGAGCCCACGTACTCGATCTCACGCCGGTGCAGGAGGAGGCGGCGGCGGCGTTGCGGGTCGTGGTTCCGCTGGCCTGCCTTCACGTAGTCGGCGATGTTGACGCCGAGCAGCCACGCTTCACCATTCTCCACGCGCACATACCCCTCCCGCAGCTGGGTGCGCCCGTCACGCAGCGCCTTCACCTCGGTGCCGATCAGCTCGATTCCGGCTTCGAAGGTCTCGAGGATGGCGTACTCATGCGACGCCTGGCGGTTCCGCGCCAGCGTGGGGTCGCGTCTCTCTGGTGTGGTCATGTCAGCCGGCCACCGATCACGAGGCAGCGGCAGCGGCGCGGGCGGGTCGACGG
This sequence comes from Candidatus Dormiibacterota bacterium, assembly GCA_030854305.1. GTDB lineage: Bacteria > Chloroflexota > Dormibacteria > Aeolococcales > Aeolococcaceae > Aeolococcus. The sequence continues at coordinate 30 of JALYTM010000363.1, read as the reverse complement.
CCGCGCCGGTAGGCCGCCGCCGACATGCGC
>JALYTM010000086.1 GCA_030854305.1 Candidatus Dormiibacterota bacterium | reverse complement strand
ACGTCGTTGTTGTGCGAGTTGGTTTCCCCGGTGTAGTCGAACGTCCAGCTGAACTGCTGGCCGATGACGGTGACGTGCATCACCTGGGTGCTGGCGCTGGCCACGGGAGCGTCGTTGATGAACGCCATCTGGGACACGGTGAGCCCGAAGAGGGCGAGGAACACCGCCAGTGGCACCAGCGTCCAGAAGATCTCCAGGCGGGTATTGCCGTGGAACTGCCGCGGCTCGTCGTCGTCGCTCTTGCGCCGGAAGCGGAACATGCTGTAGAGCAGCATCACCGCGGTGAACGTGCCGAGGATCAGCGAGGCAATCATCACCCAGTTGAAGACGAAGTGCTCGCTGTCCGCGACCGTACCACCGGGGTGGTATGGCGATGTGTCAACGATATCGGTGGCCAGGAAGTTCACCGTCACCAGGTCTCCGAATTCGATCCGCTAAGGACAACGACGCGGAGCACCGCACCCGGCATCCGGCGGGCCCCCGGCAGGACCCGGATGCGCCCCGGAGCCAGCTCGTGCGAGATGATCGCACAGCCGTCGCGGGCGCGGCAAACGACGCGGGCCGTCACTTCTGCTGCGGCCGCGTGTCGGTGCGGAGCTGGCGCTTGACCAGCTCGGTGATCTGGACGTTGGTCAGCGCCGCCTCGGCCCAGTCGCCGCGGTTCCCGGGAGGAACGGCGGGGTCGGGCAGCGCCGGCCCTCCCATCGACCGGGGGACGGGGCGCATGCTCTTGAGGACCTTGAGCAGTCCCATGTCAGCCGGTCACAGGTGGAAGAACCACCAGCGGTTGTCGGCCCCGGGGACGCCCTCGCTCAGCTCGCGCGAGCTGCATCGCGCGTCGACCACCGCGCTCGCCCAGAAGTACAGGCCGAGCACGAACAGGAGCAGGAACAGGAGCACCGACGCCAGTGCCAGGAGCAGGAAGCCGGTGAAGGCGTGTCCCTCCAGGAGGCTCGACCCTGCTCGCTCGCCGAAGGTGATCAGCAGCACCGCGGGGCCGATGGTCAGGGCAGTGGCCAGCAGGTAGAAGAGAGCCTTGCGCGCCTGCCGGTTGTACAGCTGGCCGGCCCCGGGCACGACCGAGAGCGCGATCGCGATCCGCCAGTCGCGGTGCCGCACGGTTGCGACTGCCCCCACACCCACCTCGTTCAGCGGGTCAGGAATGACCGGTAGCAGTAATACGCGGCGAGGGCGAGAGAGGCGATCGCCCAGATGCTGACGAAGATGACGTCGCCCCAGCCGGCGTCACCGGGGTCCCAGGCGGCGATCAGTGCGTTGATGGTTGCCGTCATCGGCTCAGTGCGACTTGAAGTTCTCGAGGAAATGCTCCCCGAAGATGATGACCAAGCAGAGGACGAGCAGGATGCCGAAGACGAAGAGCGTCCCGACCAGGTCGCGCATGAACGTGCGGCGGCGCATCAGGTGTCTCCTCTCTTTCCTATGGCAACGTGGTGTACAGCTGCCAGTGGCGGATGAACTCGATGAGAACGTGGATCTGCGTCTCGCTGAGCACCCGGCTGGTCAGGGGCTTGGTGGTGTCGCGGCCCACCGTGTACGTGAAGTCGCTGGCAACTTGGCCGCTCCAGTTGGGCATGATGCTGCCGATGTGCTCGAAGTCGGTCATGCCGTACTCGATGCACCGGTAGTAGTAGTCCTCGTTGAAGTAGCCGAGGCGGTCCTGGTTGTTGAGAGGTGGTCCCTTGCCCCCCTCTCCCTGTACGCCGTGGCAGCTGACGCAGTACGTGTAGTAGAGCTTGGCGCCGGCGGTGAAGTCGTACTCCGGGTTGACGATCAGGTTCTGGTGGGCGGTTGCCTGGTCGAGCGCGAGGCGCCCGCCGTTGTGGCACACGATGCAGCCGACCTGGTCGATCCCGATCTTCTGCTGGCCCGGCGGGTCGGAGGGGTCGACCGCGGACGGCGCCAGGTAGACCGGCAGCGGACCGGCGAGGTTGGTGGCCTGGGTCACCTGGTAGCCCTGCTTGGCGTTGGTTGCGGTCCCCGTGATGGTGTAGGGAAGGAAGCCGGTACCGCTGGCCCCGTACTGGGTGAAGCTCATCGCCGGCGCCAGCCCTTTGCCGGTGGTGCTGGTCACCACGCTGCCGTTGGCGATGTACGCCGGGTGGACGCCGGTGAGGTGGTCCTGGGCGATGATCGCGGAGGCGTTGGGCTCGTACTTGAGGAAGTCGGCGGCGAGGCGCTGCGCGGCTAGCTCGGGCCCGATGGTGGAGATGTCCGGCACGTGGCATGAGATGCAACGCTCGACGCGGAAGGTGTCACCCACCTTCGCCTGCGCGAAGGTCGGGAACAGCTGCTGGATCTGGGCGTTGATCTGCGCGTTGTAGTCGCTCGAGTACTGGGTCTGGATGGCCAGGTAGTTGCGGTTGGCGCTGTCGCGGTAGGCGGGGATGCCCACCAGCGCGACGAGCAGTGCCGACAGCGCAAGGAAGATCTTGGTGGTCATGCCGCGGGGGTGACACCCGGGTGGCCGAGCAGGCGCCCCCAGTCCCAGTTGAACGCGAGGCCGCGGAAAAAGACGCCGATGACCACGAACGACACCGCCAGGCAGAGGTACACGGTGAAGAGCGCGATCGCCACCTTGCGGTCCTGCGGGCGCCGACTGGGGTTGCGGTCAAGGTAGGGCGTGAGCAGCATGAAGATGATCACGAAGCTCGGGAAGGCCACGCCCGCCATGACCGGCGGGAAGCGCTCGAGCAGCTCCTGCAGACCCAGGAAGTACCAAGGGGCCTTGGCGGGGTTGGGCGTGATCGCCGTGTTGGCCCGTTGCAGCAGCGGCGCGTTGACCTGGATCGACACGCCGAGCAGGAAGACGAACGCGGCCAGGCCGGCGATGAACTCCTTCCAGACCAGCGTCGGGAAGGTGACCACGGTCTCCTCCTCCTCGCGCCGGCGGACCACCAGCGGGGCCGAGGCGAGCTCCGGCCCGGTTGTCGGAGGCCTCTGGAGGCGGGCACCCGCGGCAGGCCGCTTGACCGGCACCGACGTGCCCTCGCCGCCGCCACCGCCGGTGACCGTTGCCATCGTCTACAGGCCTCCCGTGAACCCGTCTTTTCGGACGCGCCAGAAGTGTATGACCATCAGGATGAACCCGATGAGGGGCAGGGCGACGACGTGTAACACATAGAACCGAATGAGGGCTCCCTGGCCCACGGTTCGGCCGCCGAGAAGAAGGTAGCGCGTGTACGGCCCGGCGATCGGCGCGTACTTGGCCATGTTGGTGCCGACGGTGATCGCCCACACCGCCAACTGGTCCCAGGGGAGCAGGTACCCGGAGAAGGACAGGAGCAGGGTGATCAACAGCAGGAAGGTCCCGATCGCCCAGTTGAACTCGCGGGGGGGCTTGTAGGCGCCCTGGTAGAAGACCCGCGCCATGTGCAGCCAGACGGTGATCACCATGCCGTGCGCGGACCAGCGGTGCAGGTTGCGGATGACCAGGCCGAAGGTGGCGACGAACTGGAGGTCCTTGATGTTCTGGTAGGCGGTGTCCACCGACGGGATGTAATAGAACATGAGGAACAGCCCGCTGATGGTCAGCAGGATGAACAGGAAGAACGACAGGCCGCCGAGGCAGAGTGTGTAGCTGACGCGGATCGCCGACTTCTTCACCCGCACCGGGTGGATGTGGAGAAAGAAGTTGGTGAGGGCCGTACGCGCGGCGACCTTGTCGCTGGTGGGCAGCCCGTGCCGGAAGATGGAGCCCCAGATCTGGCCCGCAAAGGCCTTGATCGGGTTGCCGTCGGTCGGCCTGGCGCTCACTGCCTCCTCCTCATCGCTTGCTCTCTCCCCTCTCCGCTCAGACGCCGACGGTCATGCCGTTGTTCTTCCCCGTGGTGGGATCGAGCCGCCATCCCGGCACGGTGGTGTCACCGGCCTGCCGGTACACGGTGAGCGCGGCGCGGTTGATCACGAAATGGTTGTCGGGGGCGATCGAGATGTCCACCCAGTCCATCGGGCGCGGCGCCGGGCCGTAGAAGTTGGTGGAGTCGATGAAGTAGCGGCTGCCGTGACACGGGCAGGCCCACCCGTTGAAGGCGACGTGACCGACCTCGGCGGTGTAGTGCTTGTCAACGGTCTGCACTGTGGTGTCGACACCGGTGCCCGTGGTCACGTCGCTGACGTAGTTGGGGGTACATCCGAGGTGGGTGCAGACCAGGTACACGGCGTAGATCCCCTTGGCGTCGAGCACCACGGTGACGCGGTTGCCGGTGTCGCTCCGGACGTTGTTCTTCAGGGTGCCGCCCCCGGTCAGATCGCTGACGGTGAAGCCGGCCTTGAACTCGGCCGGGGCTTCGAGCGTGGCCGCCGGGAACATGAACTTGAGGAGCTCGAGGCCGCCCAGGACGGTGGCGCCCAGTGCCCCGACCGCGCCGACCAGCAGCAGGAACTGCCGTCGCGTCGCCTCGACGCGCGCGTGCAGCCGGCCGCGGGGAGTGTCGTACGGGTTCAGCGCCATGAGTGCCTCAGGTGCGACGGACGGCGACGGACGGATTCTAGCGGCGGTCCCGGACAGGAGGCATTCACACGAACGGGTTGGCCGAAGGGGGGGTGATGATGTTCGCGAACACGATCGTCGAGATCATGATGACCAGGAACGCGATGATGATCACGAGGCACCCGAAGTCGGTGCGGAGGGCGAGTATGAAGCGTTCGACCATTTCTTCCCCGTACCGACGGCCTCGGACGCGACGGCGCACAGGATAAGGCACGGCGACGTCGCACTGCCCGTGACCGAAGGGTTGCGTGGCGTTGCCGAGCATGGACACGAAGCCTGCTACCGTCAGCTCGCGATGAGCGACTGGCGGACACTCGAGATCTACGCAACGTTCATCAGGATCACGGGTGAGCTGGAGATCGTCCGTCCCGACCGCCTGGTCGATGCCATCAACCGCTTCGGCGACTACCTCCAGCTGCGCAACGGGCGCTCCGAGCCGCTGTCGATCGCGTACCCCGTGCTCAGCCGCCCGGAGGCTCGCATGACGGTTGCCAAGGCGGCGGCGGTGCTCATCTGCCCCGTCGACGATGCCGGCGACGGCAACCCGGCGATGTGGCGTGAGAAGGTGGCCCAGCCGGCCGCGATCACCACGCAGGCGTTCTCCATGATCGGCGACGTCCACCTCGAGCCCCGCCACAGCCTGCAGGACCACCTCGAGCGGTTCCCGAGAGACTTCCTTCCCGTCACCAACATCTCCGCGGTCTGGGTGACCGCCATGGACGTGGGGACGCACACCGTGCAGCGCCCCTTCGCGCTCCTCAACGCGGCGGCGATCCTCAGCTTCAGCCTGCGCGGCTAAAGGACCAGGACCTCCCGGGTCGCCGCGCGACGACGGCGGGCGGTGTCGACCATCCCGATCAACAGGGAGAGCACCGCCAGGGCGGCGGCGGCAAGCCCGATGAACAGCTTGACCGCCTTGGTGCCCACCGCGATGTGGGTGCCGGCGTCATCGAGGAATGCCCTCTCCGCCGGGGCGGCCCACACCGTGGTGATGAAGGCGAACACCACCAGGACCGCGGCCACGAAGTACCAGATCGCTGCCGGGTTGGGGCGCCCGCTTCGCGGCCGTGACGCGAAGTAGAAGGCGGCCAGCGAGACCACCTCGAGGACGACGTACATGTTGAAGAGGATGAACGTCAGCCAGAAGCTGAGCTGCGCCACTCCCGAATCGCCCGTGAACCCATTGATCGCGAACGGACTGCTGGCGTCGGCGACGAGAGGCATCGACGCGCAAGGTTACAACGTCGCCCGCGACCCCGGCACCGTAACGGCGCCGAGCCGCGTAGGCTTCTACCCAACACATGGCCACAGCTTCTCCCTCGCTCAGCGCCGCCCCCGCCGTGGCGGGAGAGGTCGCCGCCCCGGTGGCACAGATCCTGTCGCTGGGCGCCCACCTGCCGCGCGCGGTGATCACCAACGCCGACCTCGAGGTCATGGTCGACACATCCGACACCTGGATCGTCGAGCGCACCGGGATCCACGAGCGGCACCGAGTGTCCGCGGGTGAGACGGCGTCTGTCATGGGCGCGGAAGCGGCGCGCGAGGCGCTTCGTCGCGCCGGTGACCCAATCCCCGACGCGATCATCGTGGCCAGCTGCAGCACCGAGACGCGGCTGCCGTCGACGGCCTGCCTGATCCAGCGCCACCTCCGTCTCCCGAGCATGCCGGCCTTCGACATCAACGCCGCGTGCACCGGCTTCGTGTACGCCCTCGCCATCGCCGACTCGATGATCCGCAGCCGCACCGCGCGAACCATCCTGGTGATCGCGACCGAGGCGCTGACGCCGTTGGTCGACTACACCGACCGGTCGACGTGCGTGCTGTTCGGCGACGGCGCGGCGGCAGCGGTGGTGGGCAGCGACGACGGTGACGGGGGCATCCGCGCTGTGCGGTGGTCTGCGGACGGGGCGAACGCCGACCTCATCTACCACGGCCGGCGCGCCGACGACCCCGACCCCAACGGTCGGCGGGCGCTGAGAATGTCGGGCAGAGGAACGTTCCGCACCGCCGTCGAGCGGATGGCTGAGGTATCCGAGCAACTTCTCGAGGACGCCGGCTGGTCGGCCGACGACGTCCAGCTCTTCGTCCCCCACCAGGCCAACGCGCGCATCATCGAGGCCACCGCGCGGCGCCTCGGTGTTTCCATGGACAGGGTGTTTC
>JALYTM010000362.1 GCA_030854305.1 Candidatus Dormiibacterota bacterium | reverse complement strand
ACGCGGCTGAGCTCGCCGGCAACCCGCGGGCTCGCTCCGCCCGGCTCCGTGTCGCCGAGAAGCTCGACGACGTGCGCTAGTCCGCTCCGTCACCGCGACCGCACCGCTTCCGTTTCACCTCAACGTCCCTGCCCACACGGAGACCCGGGCTGTGCCCAGAAATCGACGTCAGCTCCCCGCCGACGACCTCGCCGGTGTTCCGCTGCACGAGGCGCCCACGCGTCGCACCCGTCTGCGTCGCGGCGGACCGCGCACGCCACTGCCCTTGCTGCCGCTGATCGCGGCGCTGGCGGGGGTGGGTGTGGCGTACGTCAGCCAGAGCGCGCACTCGACGCAGGCGACCTACCAGGCCACGGCGCTGGCGCAGCAGAACGTGCAGTTGCAGGGACAGGCTGCTCAGCTCGGCGACGACCTGGCGCGGCTGGAGAGCGCTGAGCGGATCGTGGCAGCGGCACAGAAACTCGGCATGCGCCCTGCCGGGCACTGGTCGTACGTCGACGTGCAGCTGAAGCCGGTCGTCAACCTTCCTGCGCCGCAGCTGGCCACGTCGGGCGGCTCGGGTGACCCGCTGCAGCAGTTCGTCGCGGCGGTCGGAGGTGTGTTCGGCGTCCACGGCGCCCACGGCGCCTCACCGTGAGCCGGCGTCGTGCCGCCCCGAGCCCACCACGCGTGCGCGGCTGGTTCGTCGCCGACTCGCCCGACTTCAGGCACCGGGGCACGTGGCTGGCGCTGGCGTTCGCGGCCATGGCGATCACGCTGTGTGCTCGCCTCGTCGACATCCAGGTGCTGCAGCACGCAACCCTCGCCGCGCAGGCCGCGGCTCTTCACCAGAAGTCGGTCACCATCGCGGCCACGCGCGGCCGCATCCTCGACAGCAGTGGGCGGGTGCTGGTGAGCAACCGAACCGTGTACGACGTGTACGCGGACCCCGGGCTGATCACCGCCTCGAGCCGTGAGGACGTGGCCCGGCATCTTGCCTCGGTGCTGTCGCTGGACGCCACCGCCGTCGCCTCGCTCATCTCCGAGCCGACGCGCTTCGTGTACCTGGCCAAGTCGGTGTCGCAGCAGGTCAGCGACCAGCTCACGGCGCTCGACCTGCCGGGCATCGTGGTCGTCCCGGCCCAGCAGCGCGTGTACGAGCCGTCACCGGTGGCCGACGCCTCATTTGCGGCCAACCTGCTCGGCTACGTCGACGGCAGTGGCAGCGGTCAGTACGGGATCGAGTCCTATTACGACACGGTGTTGCGCGGCACGGATGGGCATCAGTCCACCGTGCGCGACGTCGCCGGCAACTCGATCACCCTCAGCAACGACCCCCAGTCGGCGGCGCGCAACGGTGACGACCTGCAGCTCGGCCTCGACTCCGAGGTGCAGTACTGGGCCGAGCAGGCCATCGCGCAGGCCGTTGCCACCGCGCAGGCGGCCTCCGGCACGCTGATCATGATGGACACGAAGACGGGGCTCATCCGGGCCTGGGCGCAGGCACCGACCTACGACGCGAACACGTACTCGACATCCCCGATCGCCGATTTCCGCGACCTCGCCGTGGCCAACGTGTACGAGCCGGGGTCCGTGGAGAAGGTGGTCACGTTCGCGGGCGGTCTCAACGACCATGCGATCACGCCCGGGTACACGTTCAACGAGGGTCCTACCACCATCGACGGCGCCACCATCCGCGACTGGGACAACCGCGCGCACGGCACCATCTCGATGCAGACCGTGCTCGACGAGTCGCTCAACAACGGCGCCATCAAGGTGGGCCAGCTGATGGGCGCCAACGCGTTCTACAGCAACCTGCTGGCGTTCGGGATCGGTGCGCCCACCGGGGTGGACCTGTACGGCGAGCAGAACGTGCCGATGCCGGCACAGAACAAGCTCAGCGCTCTCGACCTCGCCGAGGCCGCCTTCGGTCAGACTGTGCAGGCGACGCCCGTGGAGATGCTGGCGGCCATCAACGCGGTCGCCAACGGCGGCGTCTGGGTGCAGCCGCACGCGGTGCAGTCGGTCATCGACCCGTCCACGGGAAAGACCGCGGTGGTCGTCCCGACCACGCGGCGGGTCATCTCGGCCGACGCCG
>JALYTM010000085.1 GCA_030854305.1 Candidatus Dormiibacterota bacterium | reverse complement strand
GGCCCCCATCGTCGCCCTGCGCTCGCAATGAACCTCACCACACCCGCTTGGAGAGACCCACGATGAAGACACGGACTCGCCTCCTCCTCGGCGGCTCGGCGCTCCTGCTGGCGGCCTGCGGCAGCAGCACCGCGGCCGGCGGCCTTGCGCCCAGTTCCGGCGCCGCCGCCACGCCGCCTGCAGGTCGCGGCGGCACCTTCGGCCAGATCGTGCAGGTGAACGGCAACGCGGTCACCGTCAGCACGACCGCGGGTGACGTCACCGTCGACTACACGAGCGCGACCACGATCACCTCGACGAGCACCGGCAGCGCCGGTGACATCGTCACGGGGACCTGCGTGGTGATCGCCGCGCTCAAGGACTCGAGTGGAACGGCGACGGCGACGACGGTGCGTCTCAGCCATCCCGTCAACGGGGCCTGCGTTGCACCGGGCCGCCCCGGCGGCGTCCGTCCGGGGGGCTTCTCGCCGCCGCCGGTGAGCGCCGGAGCGACCCCCCGGCCGACGCCCAACCCCAACGCTGTGTTGGTCAGCGGCATGGTCACCGCCGTGAGCGGCACCACCGTGACAGTCACGGCGACCAGCGGCGCGGTCAGCTCGGTCACCGTGCCCACCACCCTGAGCATCACCGAGTCGTCGACGGCCACCGCTGCCGATCTCGCGGTTGACAGCTGCGTGCGCGCGATCGGGAGGAAGAACACGCAAGGCGCGGTTCAGGCCACCGCCCTGACCCTGCAGCCCACCAACTCAAGCGGCACGTGCACAGCGGCCGGGGGCGGTGGCTTCGGCGGACCGGGCGGGCGAGGGCCCGGCGGGACGCCTCCGGCGGGCGGCTGACCGGAGCCGGCTCAGTCCAGGTGCGCGCCGCGATCGACGATGCGGTCGATGATCCCGTTGGCGTCGAGGCGCTCGGCGACCGTGCGCAGCACTGCGCTCACCTCGGCGGGCCACGCGCACCGCGTCATCCTTGCGGAGGAGGGAGATCTCATCCGGGCGGCGGCTCCGATTTCATCCTGGCGGTGGACGACGGAAGCACTGTGGCCGCCTACGCTGTCAGCACGCGTCCATCACGGAGTTAACTGTGACCAGCACTCTTGTCGCCGATCCACCCCCCGCGCCGCCACCATCGCGCGAGCTATCGCCGGACTTGGCGATCAGCACCAGTGGCCTTTGCAAGAGGTATGGCGAGCGTCACGCCGTGCGCAATCTCGACATCGCAATCCCGCGCGGCGTCGTCGCCGGATTCGTTGGACCCAATGGCGCCGGCAAGACCACCACGATCCGCATGCTCCTCGGCCTGGTGCGGCCCACATCGGGCAGCGCCACCGTGCTGGGCAGCCCCGTCGATCGGCCCCGTGCGTATCTTCCGCGGGTTGGGGCACTCATCGAAAGCCCGGCGTTCTACCCATCCCTGAGCGGCCGCGCCAACCTTCAGGTGCTCGCGTCGCTCGGCGGCTTCTCCTTGGATCGCATCCCCGAGCTCATCGACGTGGTCGGCTTGACTGGCCGCGACCGCGACCGCGTGAGCCGGTACTCCCTGGGCATGAAGCAACGCCTCGGCATCGCCGGCGCACTCTTGCCAAACCCTGAGCTGTTGATCCTCGATGAGCCGTCCAACGGTCTCGACCCTCCCGGGATCATCGAGATGCGCGCGCTGATGCGTCGCTTGCGTGACCAGGGAACCACCGTCTTCATGAGCAGCCACCTGCTCGGCGAGGTGCAGCAGGTGGCCGACTGGCTAGTGGTGCTCAAGGAGGGTGAATCGGTCTTCGCCGGCCCCACCAACGACATCCTCGATCTTCGCAGCGAAGGTATCGTGGTGGTGCCGGAACGAGCCGACCAGGTGGAGTCGCTGGCACGGATCGCGGCGGCCGGCGGTCACGTGGTCACGCCTGACCAAGGCGGCCTGCTCGTCAGCGCTCCCAAAATCTACGCCGGCGAGCTCAATCGACTGGCCATGCAGGCCGGCATCACGCTGGTGGAGATTCGGTCTCGGCAAGCAACATTGGAAGACAGCTTCCTTTCCATGATCGGCGATGCTGACGGCCAAGGAGGCCAGTGATGGTGCGTGCATTTCGGTCGGAGTGGATCAAGATCCGGCGTCGCAGCGTGCTGCTCGGCGGCGCTGCCATGTCCTTCTTCGCCGTGGTTGGAGTGTACTTCTCCATCACCCGCGCGACGGGTGTGGACAACAGGTCTGCCGAGCTCAACCCCGCTCATCTGCAGGCTGCCGACGGCCTTACCTCGTTGCTCAGCCGGAGCGCCGACATCATCGGAGTGATCGCTCTCATCCTGGTGGCGGCCGCGGTCGCGGCGGAGTACTCACAAGGCACCCTGCGCAACCTTCTCGTCCGCGAGCCCGGGCGGTTGCGGCTGCTCTCCGGAAAGTTCCTGGCTCTGCTCCTCTTCTGTCTGATCGGAGCGACGGTGGCGTGTGCAGTCGGCACCGGGGTCGGTTTCCTGGTGGCCCCCCAGCACGGGCTCAGCACCAGCCAGTGGACCTCATCGCAGGGGCTGAGCAATCTCGTTGCCCTCTACGGCAACCTGATGCTGGCGATTGTCGCGTGGAGCATTCTCGGAGCCTTCTCCGCCATGGTCTTTCGGTCCGCCGCCGCGGCTGTGGGGGTGGCCATCGGCTACTCGCTCGCCGCCGAAGCGCTCATCAGTCAGGTGTGGGCCGATGGCCCCAAATGGCTCTATGGGCGTCTTACATCGGTGGTGCTCAGCGGCGGCGACCCTGCCATCAGCTCGTACGGACGCTCCCTGCTCATCGTCGGCCTGTACGCTGTGGCCATGGTCCTCATTGGTGGCGTCCTGTTCAGACGCAGGGACGTGAGCGCGTGACGGGCCTAATCAGTCAGCTGGACAGTGTCTGAGGGCGGCGAGGGCCCTCCGTCCCCGCATGTGCGTGGATCACCTGATCAGTTGCCACTCGGCTGCATGACCGAGAGTCCCGTACGCCCTGTGGTTGTGAACGCCGCGCCGCGCGCCCGCAGATGCTTCGGACTTCCGGCAGCGGTGCTGATGGCAACCCTGCTTGCGGCCTGCGGCACTGTCCAGGGTCCGATTGCATCAGCCCCCACCTCGGTGCCGCTGCCGGCGCAAACCGCGTCCGCCACCCCCGTGTACGCCGCCCTCGGCGCATCGGAAACGTACGGCATCGGAGCCGAGCCAATCACGCGTGGTTACGCCTACCAGGTGCGGGACGCGATCGGCGCCACCGGGTTCGCCGACCTGGGGATCCCTGCCGTCACACTGGGCACCGCATACGAGACGGAGATCGCCGGGGCGCTCGCCCTCCGCCCCACCGTCTGCACGGTGTTCTTTGGTGTCAACGACATCCGCGGTGGCGTCAACCGCGACTCGTTCATGACCAACCTGCGCGATCTGGTCACCACCCTGCAGCGCGCCAAGTGCCGCACCTTCGTTGTGGGGCTGCCCGACCTGGCCCAATTGCCAGCTGTCGTCCGCGCCCACCTTTCCGGGCTCGCCGCGACCACGGCCGACTGGAACGCGGGCATGGCCGCCGCCGCCGTGCAGGGCGGGGGCGCTTTCCTTTCGCTCACGGCGTTCTCGGCAGAGATCGCCGCCCACCCGGAGTACATCGCCGCCGACGGCTTGCATCCGAGCACGATCGGTCACGCCCGACTGGCCGCGGTGGTCGTCGCCGCGGTGCGCTCCGCCGGCGCGGTGCACTGAAAGGGTGCAGGCACACGGGTGACAGGGCTGGCTCTGGTGACGAATCCGAACCTGCGCCTGGTCGACGTCGACAAGCGGCTCCGGGTGGGGCGAGAGACCGTGGAGATTCTCCACGGCGTGTCGTTCGAGGTGCAGCCGGGGGAGCTGGTCGCGCTGGTTGGCCCCTCCGGCAGCGGCAAGAGCACCATCTTGGGGATCGCGGCGGGGCTGGACACCGCCACCTCCGGCTCGGTGTTCCTTGGCGGCACCGACATCAGCACGTTGCCCGAGCGTGAGCTGGCCTCACTGCGCGCCCGGCGGGTCGGCATGGTCTTCCAGTCCTTCAACCTGCTGCCCACGCTGACCGCGTTCGAGAACGTCGAACTGCCGCTGCACGTGCCGGGCGGGATTCGCCGGCCCTCGTCGAGCGCCGAAGAGCTGCTCACCGAGGTGGGGCTCGGGCACCGTCTCCACCACCGACCCAGCCAGCTGTCCGGCGGCGAGCAGCAGCGCGTCGCGGTTGCCAGGGCGCTGATCACCGAGCCGGCGATCATCGTCGCCGACGAGCCCACCGGCAACCTCGACACCTCCACCGGCGACGAGTTGATCGCGCTCTTGCTCGATCTGCGCCAACGGCGGGGCACCACCATCCTGGTCGCCACCCACGACAACGATCTGGCGGTGCGGGCTGATCGCATCCTGCGCGTCCGTGATGGGCGACTCATCTGGTGATCGGTGCGCTCCGCTTCTTGGTGCGCCACACCGCGCGATCGGTGTGGCGCGGCGGGCGAAGGACGGCCGTGGCGATGCTCTGCATCACAGTTGGAGTGGCCGCCGTGGTCGCTCTGCAGGTGGCGTCGGCGACGGTGAGCGGTGCGCTCACCAGCAATGTGCGCGCCTCCAATGGCGGAGACGTTGCGGTCAGCAGCCAGTCGTCGCCGCTGAGCACGGCGGATCTCGCCGTCTTCGCCAGCCTGCGCAGCCAGGGGCGGATCAGCGCGGTCACCGCCATCGCCCGGCTTCACGCCACCGCCACCGTCAGTGGCGGCACCATCGTGCCGTTCGAGGTCAACACCGTTGACCTGGCCACGTACCCCCTCGCCGGAGACCCACCGCTGTTGGACCCGCAGGGCGGGGCGGTCCGCGCGTTGATGGCCCATCGCGGCGACGTGCTGGTGTCGGCGGTGCTCGCTGATCAGCTCGGTGTTGGCATCGGCGACCGGGTGTTGGTGAGCGGCATCGGTGGCACCGGGCTCGCCACAACGGTGCGCGGCGTGCTGGCCCAGGCGACGCTCGAGCATGCCTCGGTGATGCTGACGTCAACCGCCGATGCGTCCTCCTTGACCGGTTCGCCGCCGCAGTACATCAACGTGTACATGAGCGTGCCCGGCGCCAGCGCGCCCCTTGCCGCAGAGCTGCGCAGTCGGTTCCCTCAGGCATCGGTCAGCACCGTGGAGGAGGCCCTGCAGTCCGCCCAGCAGCAGGTGCACGACTTTCATGTGTACACGCTGCTGACCGGCCTGGTGACACTGCTGGTGGCCGGCGTCGGAATCTTCAACGTGATGCACTCCGTGCTCGCGTCGCGGTACCTCGAGATCGCCATGCTCAAGGCGATCGGTTACCGTCCCCGCTCGATCTTCGCGGTCCTGACCGTGGAGGCCGCGGTCATCGGACTGGCTGGAGGGGTCACCGGCACGCTGATTGGCCTGGCGGTGTCGGGCGGCATCACCTGGGCCGTCGCCCGCGCGGTGGCAATCCAGGCGCCGCTGGTGATCGACGGCGGCACCATCGTGCTGGGCCTGGCGCTGGGGTTGGGCTCGACCGTGGTGTTCGCGCTGCTGCCGATCGTTCGGGCTGCGCGGCTTCGCCCACTGAGCATGCTCCGGCCCAGCTCTGATGCGGCATTCACCACTGGCGCCGCCACGACTCTGCTTCTGCTGGCGGTGAGTGCGGTGCTGTTCGCGCTCCTGGCTGGGGTGATCATGGCCGATCTGGTCGCCGGGTTCGTGCTGGTGGTGGTGGCAGCCGCATTGGCGGGAGTCTTCGGCGGCATCTTCGCGGCTGTGACCGCTGCCGGGGCTCGACTGCGTCCGCTCCGCAATGGCAGCGCCAACCTGGCCGTGCTGGCAGCTTTGGTGGGCCTGACGGTGGTGGCGGCGCTCTGGCTTTCGGCGGTGGCGATCGCTGTCGGTCTGGTCGCGGTCATCTGGGCCGGCGCCACCGTGATCCCCGGCAATGGGCGGACCCGCATCGGCCTGGCCACACGCTCCCTTGACCGACGACGCGCCCGCACCGCGGTGACGCTGGTGGCGCTGCTGATCGGCATCTTCTCGATGTCGGTGACCATCACCGTGTCGGTTGGTCTGCGCGATCAGTTGACGGCCGCGCTTGCAAGTGCGGGCTCGACCAACCTTCTGGCGGTGACCAGCAGTGGCGGGCGCGATGCACTGATCCGCAACGCCCGGGCGCTGCCGGGATTGCAGTCCTCATTGATCACCACCGTCGCCACTGCGACACCGACTGCCATTGACGGCAAGCCGCTGCGGGTTGCCCCGCAGACCCCCAGCGCCGATCCGGGTGAAGCCCCCTACAACGGCCTCAACGGGGTCAGTGGCTATGACCTGGGCGGCGGCGCTGCGCCGGTGGGAATCGTGGCCAGGGAAGGGCGGTTGCTCACCTCAGCCGATGCGCACACTACCAACGTCATTCTGCCAAGCCGATTTGCCAATCCGCCGGTATCGCTGCACGACCGCTGACCATGCACGTGGTCGGTTTGTACGGCCGTGCGCCTGGGTACGGCGCGCGAAACCTCGTTCGCCTCTATGGATCGGACATCTACGGCGATGTCTCAATGGCCAACGCGCTAGGTGGTGGCGACGCGAGCACGGTTGTCACCATGGCGGTGGCTGACCCCAATCTGGTGCACGACTCAGTCTTGCTGCAGCGCGCCAACCCCGGCGCCTTGGTGGTGAATGTCAACGATCTCACGGCGGTGGTACGCGGGATCTTGAACAACCTGCTGATCGTGCTCGCCGTGATCGCCGGCCTC
>JALYTM010000084.1 GCA_030854305.1 Candidatus Dormiibacterota bacterium | reverse complement strand
ATCTGAGGCTGCGTACGCGTCACGCCGGTGCTGGTGACGACTGAACCCGCTCACGTCGCATCATCCGGCAGATCCCACAGCTTGATGCCACCGAGGATGCCGGCGATGTTTCCGACGATGGTGACCGACTCGTCGAGGTGGCCTTTGAGCTCCGACGCGTTCCCGCCACCAACGTACAACCGATCGTAGTTAATCAGCTCGTGGAAGTTGGCGAACGCCTTGATGACGCGCTTTCGCCACTTCTTGGCGCCGATGCTGTCCAAGGCTTCGTTGCCGAGCTGCTCGTCATACGTCTCGCCTTTGCGAAAGGGATGATGTCCCAGTTCGAGGTGCGACCCGAGCTTCCCATCGACGAGGAGCGCCGTGCCCACTCCTGTGCCCAGCGTCACAACGAACTCGACCCCTGTGCCACTGACTACTTCGAGCCCCTGGATGTCAGCATCGTTGGCAACGCGAACTGGGTGTCCGAGGCGGGTCTGCATCGCATGTGCAAGGTCGAACCCCGACCAGGCCACGAGCAACCTCTTGTCCACCCGCGATCCGGGTCCGGCGCGGGTGACGAAATGCGGCGCCGTGAGCACGACCCCTTTTCGCACGACACCGGGAAACCCAACCGACACTCGGTCGAAGCGGGGCAGCGGTGCCACCAGGCCGGCCAGCGTGTCCGCGAGCCGGTCGGGTGGACACGGGTAGGTCGTCGTGACGCGCACCCGTTTCGCCATCAGCTTGCCGGCGCCATCCAGTACCGAAGCCTTGAGACCGGTACCCCCGATATCGATCGCCAGCGTCGTCGGTCTTTTGGCTCGGCCGCTCGGATCGAGGCGGCGCGCGTCATCGGCCGGCGCCTTCAAGGACGCCTGGCTCTGCGCCCGTGGACCGCTCCGACTCACGTTCACACGCGCACTCCCCGGTCGTCCTCCTCGTCCATCTCGCACTCCTCGCTCATCTGTCCTTCAGCCCGTGCGAGTTCGGCAAGTACCTGCTCGTCGACACCCGCCCTCCCGACCAGGGTGCTTTCATCCGGGACCGGATCCGCACCGCCGTTCGCAACCGGTTCTTGTCCGGATGCATCCTGGCCAACCGACTCAGGCATTCCGCTCTTCCCCATGCGCATCGTCGCTGCTCCCCATCCGCGGTGACGGATGGTGGTGGGCGTCTACCGAATTCGGATGATGCCACAGATCGGAGCCCGATGACTGTGGGCAGTCCGGTTTCCGCCGTCTGCCTGCGACCGGACTCACCCTTGGAGCCGATCCTTATCGCGTGCGCGCAGGCTGCATCCTCGGGGGGCTCGCAGGCGCGCTCGGCTCGGTCTGATCTGCGCGTCATTGACGAGCGCCGCCGCGGCGCGTGACCTGCAGCAGCTCGTGCTGCATGGATGGAGTTGAGGCGCGGATTCTCACGACCCGCCGGGACTCGAGGCGTCGGTGATGAGGTCGGCGACGGACAACGTTGCGCCCGCGAGGAGGAGGACTGTCATCCGATCCCCGGCGCGCAACTCGGTGTCGCCGTTGGGCACGATGAGAGCGTCATCACGTCGGATTGCAATGAGAAGCGATGAGGTCGGCCATGGCACGTCACGAACGCGGCGGCCGGTTGGCTCGCCCACTCCCAGGGTCAGGTCAACGATCCGGAAATCGCCGAGCCGCGGAATCGGGGGCAACCCACCCACCGCGTCGGTGACCGCACCCTGCCGCGCAAGCTGACCGACGCTGGCCCGCAGGCGTCGCTGGTATGCATTGAGCGCATCGCGGTGGCTCAGCCACCCCACCAGACGGTCACCGTCGATGACCGGGACGCCGCCACGCGAGAGGTGAACGACCTCGGCCAGCGCAGCGTGCAGCGTCGCAGCAGCCCGCACCGGGGCCGCCGCCACCATCAGCGACTCGGCGGTGACGTCGAGCGCGTTACTGCCCATCGCCTCTTCAACGCTGCGCGAGGTGACGACGCCGCGGTACCCGCCGGCCTGGTCGACCACGGGCAGGGCATCGCGGCGCTCGTCGATGAGGCGAGCGGCGAGCTCCGCGAGGTCGGCGTGTGGCGACACCGGCTTGGGCAGCGGTGCCATCGCCTCGGCGACGGTTATGACCTGCATCAGGTTGGCACTGCGACCGCGCTCGATGTCGATGCCCCGGCGGCGAAGCTTGAGCGTGTAGATGGTGTCCCGGGACAACAGGTTGCTGATCCCAGCGGCAGCCACCACTGCCACCATGAGCGGCAGGATGATGGTGTAGTCGCCGGTGAGTTCGAAGATGATGATGACCGCGGTGATCGGCGCACGCGCGGCGCCCGCGAAGAGGGCGCCCATCCCCACCAGGGCGTACGCCCCCTCCGGCGCAACCGAGGATCCAAAGGCGGCGTGAGCGACGCCGCCGGTCAGCGCGCCGAGCATGGCGCCCATGAACAGCGCGGGTGCGAACACCCCACCCGACCCGCCGATGGCGATGGTCAGGCTCGTCGCCACCACTTTCCCCACCAGGAGAGCCACGAGCAGACCGAGCACGAGGTTGCCGCGCACGGCGGACTCGAGCACGGGGTAGCCGACCCCGTACAGCTGTGGAAGGCCGAGCAGGAGCAGTCCCAAGAGCACCCCACCGACAGCCGGACGCAGCCACTCAGGTCCGCGCCAGATGCGGTCGGCCAGGTCCTCGAGGCCGTAAAGCACCCGGATGAAGCCGACCCCGGCAACGCCGGCGAGGGCTCCCAGGAGGGCGTAGAGGCCGTACTCCCAGCCGGAGACGAGATGGAAGGCTGGCAGCGTGAGGAAGGGCTGGCTGCCGAAGGCCGCGCGGCCCACAACGCCCGCCGCCACGGACGCGAGCACCACCACCCCGAACGATTCCGCGGCAAAATCCTGGAGGATCAGCTCGAGCGCAAAGAAGACGCCGGCGATGGGCGCATTGAAGGTCGCCGAGATCCCGCCGGCGGCACCGCAGGCGACGAGGATGCGCAGGCGCGCTTCGGGGACTCGGGCGAGCTGACCGAGGCTGGAGCCGAGCGCCGAACCGATCTGCACGATCGGCCCCTCTCGACCCACCGAGCCACCGCTCCCGATGCAGAGTGCTGAGGCGAGCGCTTTGACGACGCTGACCTGCGGCCGTATCCGGCCGCCGCGCTCGGCAACGGCGAGCATCACCTCCGGCACGCCGTGCCCGCGCGCCTCGGGCGCGAATCGCGTGACGAGTGGACCGTAGATGAGGCCGCCGATGACAGGGGCCAGGACCACGAAGCCCAGGCCCAGCCAGGGCACATTCGGGTTGGCGACGCGGCCGGCGCCGCTGTAATCGTTCCTGCCGGTGAAGAGGCGGGTGAAGCCGAGGATGAGGTAGCGGAACAGCACCGCCCCGACCCCGGCACCAGCGCCCACAGCCAACGCGAGAAAGACGAGGCCACTGCTGCTGCCCCGCACCCAATCCCGCGCACGCGCCAGCGACGACAACGGTATTCGAACCGCCGGCATCCTCACTGGCGGATCCCATCGAGAAGGGCGTCAAGCGCAATGCGCACGTTGGGCCACCGGAAACTGCTGGCATCGAGCGCGTGGTGGAGCATGAGCCCGTCGTTGAGGGCCAGCAGCAGCGACGCCACCGCGTTCGCGGGGACCGGGCTGAGCTCGCCGCTGGCAATGCCATCCTCGACCCACCGGCGCAGCAACCGCCTCCTCTCCGCCACCGCGGCGGCGACCTGGTCGCGGATCACCGGCTCCGCAAGAGCGGCGGTCCAGATGTCGACCCGCACCTGAACGCGGTCTGGTTCCGCGCCGTCGCGCAGCATGGCGTGTGCCAACCGGCGCAGACTCTCGGTGGGGCCGAGGGTGCGACGATCCAGCGTCTCGATGACCTGACGCAACGCGATGGTGTCATCATCGATGAGCGCCGCGAGCAACTGGTGCTTGGATGCGAAATGCGCGTAGAAGGCGCCCTTGCTCAGGCCCGCCTCGGCGCAGACATCATCGACAGTAGTGACCTGGAACCCACGCCGCACGGCACAGCGCCTCGCGGCATCGACGAAGACCTGTCGCCGCTGGATCTTGGTCTCGTCGCGCAATCGGGGCATTGGCCGAATGATACCGTAAGAAGACCGAGTGGTACGCTTGTTCGCCAGATGTGGATCAGCCGACGCCTCAGCAAGATCCGTGGGAGGCGCGCGAACACCAGGCCGTTGCCGGAGATCGCCTCTCTCCCGGCCGGGGCGACCCACTCCGGTGACCCGTCGGTCGCGGTCGCGACTCAGCCGTCGTCAGTTGCGCTACCTGGCCTTGAGACGCCAGGCTCGACCAAGCCCACGTCATAGGCCACCGCAACCGCACTCGGGGCTGCGGCCCCCGCACGCTGGACAACCCGTCAGTCCGTCAGCGCGGCACTGCGCGCTGAATGAATCGACTCGAGCGGGATGCGGGAGCAGAGTGGCCCGTCATCGGAGCGGCTGTCGTGTCCCCGCTCTCGCCACCGGCCTCGGCAAGCCCGAGGTGTCGCTCGAAAGCGGGCTCAGCACCTGAACCTCGCCGGTGTCGTCACTGTGTTGGGCGCGGCAGCGGCTGCGTGCCGGCTCGCCACCGCGGCCGCCGCGACCGCCGAGGACTCGTTCGGGTCACCCGGCTACGTCACGGCTGGCCGCGGTTCAGGAGGTCGCGCTAGAAGTCGTCCGGTGGCCGGGTCTGTCCCGTGAAGTCGCCGATGACGAACGAGGTGTACGGACCGTCCAACAGGCCGTGAGTGTTGCCGAACACGTTGGTCCTGCCGTATTGGAACTCCCGTTCGCGGTCCGAGTTGACGATCAGCGCGCGGTGGTTGAACTGGTCGGCGATCGAAGTGTCGCCGTTCTCCAGCCGCACCGCGTTGGTCGGCAGAGGCGCCGAGTTGCTGTGTGCAGCGTGATTGGTGAAGTACTGCCAAACAACCTCTTTGTCCTTGGTGACCTCAACGATGCGGCTGTGGCCCGAATCGGTGATCAGCGTGTCCCCGTTGGGCAGCCGGCTGGCGAACGCCGCGAGGTTGAGCGGCGATGTGCCCGGCGGACTGCTGCCGTACTGCCACACTATGTGACCTGCGCGGGTGATCTCGATGACCCGGTTGTTGTTCTCATCCGCGATGAGCACGTGACCGTTGCTCAGCAGCTCGGCGCTGTTCGGGTTGCTGAGGGCTCCCGGACCCGATGCGGGACCGTACGACCAGACGACCGACCTGCTGAACCTGCCGATCTCGATGACGCGGTTGTTGCCCTGGTCGACGACCATGATGTTGCGGTTGGGAAGTTGGATCGCGAACACCGGCACGTTGAGCTGGTTCGGGGCCGAACCGGTGACGCCGGCCTGGCCGTACTGCCAGACGATGTCGCCCTGACGGTCGACGACGATCACCCGGTTGTCCACGCAGCTGAAGTTTGGATCAGCCGGTGACGAGCCCTGGGGCACACCGGTGCCGGCGAGCAGCGTGAGTCCGTCGCTGAGCCGTTCGGCGTCGTTGGGCCCGATGATCGCGCCCGGTCCGGGATTGCACAGGCTCGGGTTCCCGGATCCCAAGCTCCACACGACCGCCCGGGTCTCCGGGTTCACCTCGATCGCCCGGTTGTTGAACTGATCGGTGATCAGCAGGTTGCCCTCGGCATTGAACTGGCCGTGGTGCTGGCGATCACCGCCCGCGGCGAGCACGGGCGATGCGTGGAGTGACAGCGCCGTCAGACAGGCCAACAAGCCTCCTACAGGCAGCAGTTGTCTCCTCATGTCTCACCCTCCTTCACGAGTGTCATTGATGCCGACAGGTCACTCTGGGCAGACGGGGGTTGGAGAAACAACGCGACATTGGTCTTAAGACGCGGTGGCACGTTCTTGTGGGCGTGTCCAAGGTGGCGGTGGAATTGGACGCGGGGATCTGCCCGAAGACGGCGATGGCATCTCCGGCGCCGTCGATCGCGACGATGCCGGTGCGTTCCACGATACCGGGCGGGGTATGCTGGACGAGTATGCGACCGATTGGATGGCGTCGACGCATGGCAGGCGCTGGATCATCCGCCCGTGAACCCCTCCTGACAGTGGTGACCACGACGTGACGAACGATCACGTCACCGGCGCGGACGCCGCCGGCTGGTGGGACCGAATCTACAAGGAGCGGGATCTGTCCACGGTGAGCTGGTACCAATCGTGGCCAGCCCTTTCGCTGCAGCTCACCGAGCTGCTCGGCGTGGCAAAGGAGGCGGCGGTGATTGACATCGGCGGCGGCACCTCACGGTTTGCCGAGAGTCTCGTGCAGAGAGGTTTTACCGATGTGACCGTCCTCGACGTCTCTGCGGCGGCGTTGACCGGCGCGCGAGAGCGAGCCGGCTCAAGCCGTCACCTCACGTGGATGCGGGAGAACGTTCTCAGCTGGAAGCCGACACGCGTGTTCGACCTCTGGCATGACCGCGCTGCCTTCCACTTCCTCACCGACCAGCAGGCTCGAGACCGCTACGTCGCCACGCTCCAGAAGGCGACCCGGCCCGGTTCGGCGATCGTCATCGCGACCTTCGCGCTGGACGGCCCGGACCACTGCTCTGGGCTCCCCGTCCAGCGCTACGACGCCGAGGACCTCTGCGCCGCCATGGGCGTGGAGTTCGACCTGGAAGCGGTCCGCCGAGAGGTGCACCTGACCCCGAGCGGTGCCGCCCAGCCGTTCACCTGGATCGCGGGGCGGCGACGCGCCGCCTGACCGCCGGTTCGCCGCCCGACGCAGAACGCGCCGGCCGCGGAGATCTCGTCGATGTAGCCGCCGTCGCCC
>JALYTM010000083.1 GCA_030854305.1 Candidatus Dormiibacterota bacterium | reverse complement strand
GCACTGGCGCGCCACCGCCCGGTGATCCTCGCCGGTGGACTGCACGGCGGCAATGTGGCCGCTGCGATCGAGGTGGTGCGGCCGCGTGGGGTGGACGCGTCGAGCGGCCTGGAGTCGTCTCCCGGTGTCAAGGACCGTGACCTGGTGGTGGCGTATGTCCACGCGGCCCGTGCGGCGGCGTCAATGCTCGAACCCGGGGTCGACGCGTGACTGCGGCCCGGGGCCGCTTCGGCGCCTACGGCGGCGCGTACGTTCCCGAGACGGTGGTCGCGGCACTGGACGAGCTGGAGGCGGCCATGACGGCGGCCTTCGCGGAGCCCGAGTTCCTCGCCGAGCTGGACGAGCTGCTGCACGACTTTGCCGGTCGGCCCACCCCGCTGTGCGCCGCCCCCCGTCTCACCGCCGCCGTGGGGGGTGCCCGCCTGTGGCTCAAGCGCGAGGACCTGCTACACACCGGCGCGCACAAGATCAACAACGCGATCGGCCAGGTGCTGCTGGCCCGGCGCATGAACAAGCGCCGGATCATCGCGGAGACGGGGGCCGGCCAGCACGGCGTCGCCACCGCCACCGCATGCGCCCATTTCGGTCTCGACTGCATCGTGTACATGGGCCGCGAGGACATGCGCCGTCAGGAGCAGAACGTCTACCGCATGCGCTTGCTGGGCGCCGAGGTGCGCCCCGTCGACAGCGGTGCGGGCACCCTCAAGGACGCGACCAACGAGGCGATCCGCGACTGGGTGGCCGGCGTCCGCGACACTCACTATGTGATCGGCAGCAGCGTCGGGCCGCACCCGTACCCTTCGCTGGTGCGCCGCCTCCAACACGTGATCGGCGATGAGACGAGGGCCGAGTGCCTGAAGCGCTTCGAGCGGCTGCCCACAGCGGTGGTGGCGTGCGTGGGTGGTGGCAGCAACGCCATCGGCATCTTCGCCGCGTTCCTCGACGACGTCGAGGTGCGGCTGGTCGGGGTGGAAGCCGCCGGCCGCGGCCTCGACACCGAGGAGCACGCCGCTGCCCTGAACCGGGGGCGTCCCGGCGTGCTGCACGGCTCGTACGGCTACCTCATGCAGGACGAGCACGGGCAGGTGCTCACCGCCCACTCGATCAGCGCGGGGCTCGACTACCCCGGCGTGGGACCGGAGCACAGCGCACTGCGTGACAGTGGAAGGGTGCGCTACGTCACGGCCACCGACGACGACGCCATCCGCGCGTTCCATC
This sequence comes from Candidatus Dormiibacterota bacterium, assembly GCA_030854305.1. Taxonomy (GTDB): domain Bacteria; phylum Chloroflexota; class Dormibacteria; order Aeolococcales; family Aeolococcaceae; genus Aeolococcus. The sequence continues at coordinate 5,553 of JALYTM010000083.1, read as the reverse complement.
AGCTGTGTCGCCTCGAGGGAATCATCCCGGCGCTCGAGTCGAGCCATGCGTTGCACTCCGCGGCCGAGCTGGCCGGCTCGCTGTCGCCGGACGACCAGGTGGTGGTGTGCCTCTCCGGACGTGGCGACAAGGACATCGGCACGGTGCGCGAGTACTCCGCCGCAGCAGAAGAGGCGAGGGGTGACAGTGGGGGTGGGTGACCGGCTGCGGGCGGCGCTGGAAAGTCCCCGTCTCGACGGACTCCCGCAGCTGGTGCCGTACATCACTGCCGGGTTTCCGCGGCGGGACGACACCGTGCCCACGCTGATCGCCGCGCAGGCGGCCGGGTGTGCCGCCGCGGAGATCGGCATCCCTTTCAGCGATCCGCTGGCCGACGGCCCCACCATCCAGGCGTCGGGCAAGCAGGCGCTCGGCAACGGCGCGACCACCGACCTGGCCATCGACCAGGCGGCGTCGGCACGAGCGGCAGGGGTCTCCATGCCGCTCGTGTTCATGACCTACATCAACCCGGTGCTGAGCCACGGCGTGGCGCGCTTCTGCGCCGAGGCGGCTGAGGCCGGAGTCGATGCCCTGATCGTGCCCGACCTCCCCGACGATGAGGCCGGCGACCTGCGCGCCGTTGCTGCCGGTCGCGGGCTCGCCCTGGTGCCCCTGCTCGCTCCCACCAGCACCGACGAGCGAATCCGTCGTGCGTGCGGTCGCGCCGTCGGGTTCGTGTACTGCGTCGGCGTCACCGGCATCACCGGGGCGCGCCGCACCATCGCCGCCGAAGCGTTCGACCTGCTCGAGCGGGTGCGACGGGTCACCGACCTGCCGCGAGCCATGGGCTTCGGGCTGAGCAGCCACGACCACCTGGTGGCGCTCCGGGGCAGGTGCGAGGTGGCGGTGGTCGGGTCGGCCCTGATCGACGCCATGGCCGCCGAGCCGGCCGACGGCGCTGCTGCCGCTGGAGTGTTCCTGCGCGGCATGCTCACCGCCCCGTGAGCGACGCCGAGGTCGCCCCGCTCACACGCGTCGACGGCGTCGTGCAGGTCCCGGGCGACAAGTCGATCAGCCATCGCGCGCTGATCCTCGGAGTGCTCGCGCGCGGGCGCAGCTACATCGGCAACCTCTCGCCCGCCGCCGACGTGGAGGCGACCGCGGAGGTCCTCCGCCAGTGCGGCGGGGCGGTTCGGCCGTTCGGCGACGGGCGGGTGTCCATGGATGGAGCCGGACCGGGCGCCGGTTTGGCCACCCCAGCCGGCATCCTCGACTGCTCCAACTCCGGCACCACCATGCGGCTGATCGCCGGCGTCCTGGCGGGAAGCGAGATCAGCGCCACGCTGGACGGCGACGGGTCGCTGCGTCGCCGTCCGATGGAGCGCGTTGCCATGCCGCTGCGTGCAATGGGAGCGGATGTGGTCACCACCGCCGGGACCCCACCGCTGCAGGTCACCGGGGCGCGCACTCCCCGCGGTCTGGAACACCGCCTCGAGGTGGCCAGCGCCCAGGTCAAGTCGGCAATCCTGCTGGCCGGCCTGACCGCGGACGGCCGGACCACCGTGGTGGAGCCGGCGCCGACCCGCGACCACACCGAGCGGCTGCTGCGCGGGTGCGGTGTGGACGTGGTGGTCGAGGGCACTCGGGTCACCCTGACGCCCGGCGCTCTTCAGCCCTTCGGCATCCGCGTGCCGGGCGACATCAGCTCGGCGGCGTTCCTGTTCGCGCTGGTCGCGGCCAGACCCGGGTGGCGGATCCGCTGCACCGGAGTCGGGCTCAACCCAGGGCGCACCGGCATCCTCGACGTGCTCGAGGCCATGGGCGCCGACGTGGTGGTGGAGGACGCCGCTGTCGAGCCCGGCACCGAGCCTCACGGTGACGTGGCGGTCAGTGGGGCACCTCTGCGAGGGGTGGCCATCGAGGCGGCCCTGGTGCCGCGATGCATCGACGAGATCCCTGCCATCGCCGTGCTGGCGTCGCAGGCCGATGGGGTGACGACTATTCGGGGTGCGGCGGAGCTGCGCGTCAAGGAGTCAGACCGAATCACCGAGGTGGTGACCGGCCTCCGGGCGTTGGGTGTGGCAGTCGAGGAGTTCCCCGACGGACTGACCATCGAGGGACCGTGCCGGCTCCGTGCCGCGCGCCTCGACAGTGGCGGCGACCACCGCCTGGCGATGGCGTGGGCGGTCGCCGGCTCGCTCGTCCCCGCGGGAGGCGGCGACACCGTGGTCGCAGGCGCCGACGCGGTCGCGGTCTCGTACCCTGGCTTCTTCGCTGACCTGGCACGCCTCGGCGGCTGACCGTCGCGCCCGCGGACGGGGCGCATGGGCTCAGTCGAACTCGAACGCGAGCACCCCGCCCGGCGCCTCGACGACGCGCAGCCCGGTCACGGTCACGATCACCGGCTGCACCGGGAGACGGTCGACGAACTCCTGTGCGCCGGGTGCGTGCGCCGCAAGACGGCGGAACAGCTCCATGCGTTCGGCGTCGTCCAGTGGGGGAATGGAGGCGCCCCCGGTGCCCTGGATCCACCGCGAGGTGTTGCCGGGAGAGCACATGAAGGCCACCCGCCCGTCGTCGGTGATGTCCCGAAGGCTGCGCGAGCTCTCGACCACCGCGAGCACCAGGTTGATGCCGGCGCCGACCACCTCGGGGGCGAAGAACACGCCGGCGACGTGCGGCCCCGCCGCACTGACGGTCGCAAGCGCGGTGGCGTCATAGGCGCGCAGGGCCCAGAGAGCGCGCTCCACCTCGGCATTGGTGCTGCCGCTCACCGTGCATTGCCCAGTGCCGGCACTGGCATGATTCCGCTCTGCCTGCGCACCACCCTGAGGAGGGTAGCCGAGTGAGTCCCAAGAGCTTCCTGCTGACCGAAGAGCTGCATCGGTACATCGTGGACCACTCCACCCCACTCGACGAGGTCGCTGCCGACCTGGTGGCGGAGACGATCGCGCTCGGAGACCCGGCCGGCATGCAGATCGCACCGGAACAGGGCGCATTCATGTCCATCCTGGTCGCCGCGCTGGGGGTGCGCAACGCGGTCGAGGTGGGCACGTTCACCGGCTTCTCGGCGCTGTGCATCGCGCGCGGCATGGGGGAGGGAGGCCGGCTCCTGTGCTGCGACGTCAGCGAGGAGTGGACCGCCATCGGCCGCCGCTACTGGGACCGCGCCGGCGTCGGCGGCCGCATCGAGCTGCGTATCGGGCCCGCGTCGGACACCCTGCGCGCCCTCCCCCGCGACGCCGCCATCGACTTCGTGTTCATCGACGCCGACAAGGGCGGATACCGCGACTACGCCGAACAGCTGATCCCGCGACTGCGCCCGGGGGGTGTCATGCTGGTCGACAACGTGCTCTGGAGCGGTCGGGTCCTCGGCAGCGACGAGGGTGACGCCAACCTGCGGCACATCCGGCGCTTCAACGACTGGCTGGCCGCACATGACGCCGTCGAGTGCGTGCTGCTGCCCATCGGAGACGGGCTCACAATGGCGCGCCGGCGCTGAGCTCAGCGAAGCAGCCTGCTCAGCCTGCGGTCGGCCAGCACCCTGCCACCGGTCTGGCAGGTGGGGCAGTACTGGAACGACCGCGATGAGAGCGACACCTCGCGGATGGTGTCGGCGCACACCGGACAGGGCTGGCCGGTGCGGCCGTGGACGCGCAGCGCCTCCTTCTTGTCCGGCTTGAGCATCGAGATGTCGGCGCCGGCCGCCCTCGCCACCGCGGCCGTCATCACCGAGCGCAGTGCGTGGTGCAGCTGCTCCACCTCGTCCGCATCCAGGGAGGACCCACGCCGGAACGGCGACAGCCGGGCGGTGTGGAGCACCTCGTCGGAGTAGGCGTTGCCGACCCCGGCGACCACGGTCTGGTCGGCCAGCACCGTCTTCAGCTGGCCGCTCGCGGAGGCGAGGAGCGCGCCCAAGCGGGCCGCGTCCAGCCCGGGATCGAGCACGTCCACGCCGAGACGGCCGATGCCGGGCACGTCGCCCACCGACCGCACCACGTACAGCGCGAGGCGCTTCTCGGTGCCCTGCTCGGTGATCTCGATGCCGGCGCCGCCGTCCAGCTCGACCTGCAGCGCCAGTGGACCGCGGAGTGACGGCCGCGCCTCGTTGAGGCGATCGCGCCAGCGGATCCAGCCGCCGCGGGCGAGGTGCACGACCAGGCTGATCTCGCCCGCGGCCATCTCGAGGAACTTGCCGTGGCGCCGCCAAGCCTCGACAGTGGTGCCGACCAGCGCGGTCAGCGGGGGGTCGTATGTCTTGAGAGCGGCCATCGAGCGCAGCCTGGCGGCGTCCACCCGGCGCCCGGCCATCCGCTCGGTCAGCCCGACGGCCAACGCGGCAACCTCGGGGAGCTCGGGCATGACCCCATGGTGCCACGAGATGGCGCGGATCCCGGGCGAATGGGGTCCCACCGTAAACTTCCACGACCTTGAGGTCGACCAGTCACACCCGCGAGCGCAGCGGCACCGCGACAACCGCGCGCAGACAGCACGCCGTCGCCTCGGCGGAGGACGTGCTCTGCGTGCCGCGCCGCACCATCTTCCCGGACGGCGCCTGGCACGGGCTGGTCACCACCGGCCTGGAGCGGGTGCTGCGGACCATCCGCGCCGCCTCCGAGTACCGGCCGCGCTCCCTTATCGAGGACGACCCGGCGATGCAGCAGATCATCCCGTACTGCGTGGTCCACCACCCGGGAGACGACACCTACCTGCTGACCCGACGGCTACAGCGATCCAGCGAGACCCGGCTGCACCATCGGTACTCGTTGGGGGTGGGAGGTCACATCAACCCGGTCGACGGGATGGGCGGCGACCCCGTCGTCGGCGGCGTCCGCCGGGAGTGGGCGGAGGAGGTGATCTGCGCGGAGCCGGCGACAGCGCGGCTGGTGGCAATGCTCAACGATGACACCACGCCGGTCTCGCGCGTGCACCTCGGTCTGGTCTTCCTGGTGGAGCCGGCCGGAAGCGCCACGGTGGTGCGCGAGACCGACAAGCTCGAGGGGGAGTGCCTGCAGCTCGAGCACATGCGGCGGCACTACCTGAGCATGGAGAGCTGGTCGCAGCTGGTGTTCGACGACCTGGTGGCCGGGGCCGCGCAACGGGCACAGCGCAGCCCGCTGGTTGTCGACCTCGACGCGGCGGACTGAGCGGCGTCTTGCCGGGCCATCGGTATACTCGGCGCATGCCAGTTCGAGTACGCATCCCCGGTCCCCTGCGCCGCCTCACCGGCGGCAGCTCGGAGGTGTCGGTCGAAGCCACCACGGTGTCGACGGCGCTGACCGCGCTGGAACATGACTTCCCGGGCTTTCACGATCGCCTCTACGAGCCGGGCGGCAAGCTCCGTCAGTTCATCAACATCTACATCAACGACTCCGACATCCGGTTCGAGAAAGGCTTGGACACACCGGTCACCGACCGTGACGAGCTGTCGATCGTTCCCGCCGTCGCCGGCGGCCGCTGACCCGCTCGCCCGATGACCCCCGCGGCCGCGACGGCCGCACCGCCTCGCGCACCGGCTGAGATCCCGGCGGACCCGTTCGCCGTTGTCCCTCCTGACGCGGTGGTGGCAGTGGC
>JALYTM010000082.1 GCA_030854305.1 Candidatus Dormiibacterota bacterium | reverse complement strand
CACGCGTTCTGTCTCGATCTCGGCGGTGGTGGTCGCGTTCATTTCCTTTCCCTTCGTGAGAGCGGCAGCCCTCTCAGGGTGGCGCGGACGGTCCTTTCCCAACAGTGCTGGAAGACCCTGATGGGGTTCGGGAGGTCCTCCGCCTACGAGGTGTGACCGGCGAGGACCAGGTCGCGAACGCGACGGACCACCGGGTCAACCTCCGCGGCGACAGTGTCGCTGAGACCCGGACCCTGCCCGAGGTCGGACGGCTCGACCCCGATGACGTGCAGCCTCCGCGGCATGCGCTCCATGACGCGTCCCAGGGAGATGGCGTCGGCGAGGCCGAGACTGTGGCTTCCGCCGGCGCCGCCGCTGCCGGCCGCGTCGACCGATGCGGGTCCACCCCGATGATGGTTCCCGGTGGGCCCGACCCACGCACCGTCTCGACGACGACGGCCAGGTTGGCTCCGCTCCACGTGTCGAGCAGGCGGGTGGGCTCGCCGTCGCTTTCGTAGAGCGACACATCGTCCGGCAGGACGCCTGCGAGCGCGTCAAGGACGGCGGGGCCGAACCCGTCGTCGCGCCGGAAGCGGTTGCCGACGCCGATCACGACGATGTGGCTGCTCACCCTCGGTCGACGCGCAGGTCGAGGAAGTGCGTGGCGCAGGAGATGCAGGGATCGTAGTTCCGGATCGCCTGCTCGCACTGCCCGGTCAGCGCGGCGTCGTCGAGGTGAAGACGGTCCTGCAAGAACCCCCAGAGCCCGTGCTCGATCGATGCCTGGTTCTGCGCGGTGGGCGGCACGATGACGGCGTCGGTGATCGTCCCCGTCTGGTCGAGCGTGTAGCGATGGTAGAGCGAACCCCGCGGTGCCTCGGTGCATCCATGGCCGGTGCCGGCCCGCGGCGGCACATCGAGATGGGCGTGTGCGGGCGGCACGTATGACTCGATGATCCGCAGAGCCTCGTCGCAGGCGTACACCACCTCGACGGCGCGAACGATGATACTGCGAAAGGGGTTTCGGCAGGTAGCGCCCAAACCGGCCTCCGCGGCAACCCGGCGAGCCAGGGGGGTGAGGTGCTCGAAGTTGAGGCTGTAGCGCGCCAGCGGGCCCATGGTGTGGGGCTGCGGACCGGGACCCCGTCCCCGCAACGCGGTGGAATGCGCGCTGTGCTCCTCGAGGAAGTTGTCTGAGTACTCGGCGACGGCGATGTCGAGCCCGCCCGTGCTGGCGATGCGCCCGTCGTTCATCGGGTACTCGCTCTGGTGGCGCAGCGCCACCAGGTCACCGTCCAGCTCCACATCGGGGAAGTTGAAGGTGGCGACCCACCGTGCCGTCTCGACGGCTGCGGTACGCGCCCAGCGAAGCCGCTCCGCGAGGTCGCGCAACGTCTCCGGCGAGGGCAGCCGGTAGAACCCGCCGATGCGTACGTTGACGGGATGGATGGCGCGGCCACCGATCATCGAGACGATGTCGTTGCCGATCTTCTTGAGCTGGAGCCCGCGCGCGACGATGTCGCGGTGGTCGGCCGCGAGCGCGATCGAGCTGTCGTAGCCGAGGAAGTCAGGCGCGTGGAGCATGTAGATATGCAGGGTGTGACTCTCGATCCACTCCCCGCAGTACAGCAGCCGGCGCAGCGCCTGCAGCTGCCCGTCCACGGTCACCCCGCACGCCTGCTCGATCGCCTGGCACGCGCTCATCTGGTACGCCACCGGGCAGATGCCGCAGATCCGTGCGGTGATGTCGGGTGGCTCCATGTAGCCGCGCCCACGCAGAAACGCTTCGAAGAACCGCGGCGGCTCGAAGATCCGCAGCTGAACGTCGGTCACCAGTCCGTCGCGGACGGCGACGTGGAGGCTGCCCTCACCCTCGACACGTGCCAAGGTGGCGACGGTCAGCTCACGGCTGCCACCGCTGTGGGTCACGAGCCCTGGAAACCCCCGGTTGTCTCTGCGGCATCGCGGAACGCGGGTGCGTCGGCATTGAAGGTGCGGAAGATCCGCGCCATGTCGACCGGGGCCAGGCCTGCGTCGCGAAGCGCTGCGGTATACGCCCTCGTGTTGGTGGTATCGGCGGGGCCGAAGCACCCGTAGCAGCCACGGTCGTATGCAGGGCAGATCGCTCCGCAGCCGGCGTGGGTCACAGGGCCGAGGCAGGGGATGCCCTGAGAGACCATGACGCAGACAGTACCGCGCCGCTTGCACTCGACGCAAACGGAATGAGAGGCCACTTGGGGGCGGCGTCCGCTGAGGAAGGCTGTGATCACCTCCAGGAGCTGGTGCTTGTCGATCGGGCAGCCGTGCAGCTCGAAGTCGACGGCGATGTGCTCCGACGGCGGCGTCGACCGTGCCAGCGTCTCGATGTACTCGGGATGTGCGTACACCACCGCGGTGAACTCGCGCACATCGCCGAAGTTCCGCAACGCCTGGATGCCGCCGGCGGTTGCGCAGGCACCGATCGCAACCACGTGCCTGGAGAGGCGACGCACCTCCTGGATGCGTTCGAGGTCGCCGGGGGTGGTGATCGAGCCCTCAACGATCGAGAGGTCGTAGGGCCCGGCAGACGACGCACTCGATGCCTCCGGGAAATATGCGATCTCGACACGACCCGCCAGCGTCAGCAGCTCGTCCTCGCAGTCGAGGAGGGTCAGCTGGCACCCGTCGCAGGAGGCGAACTTCCACACCGCCAGACGTGGCAGCGGCGTGGCGGTCACAGCTCGCGCACCGCGAGCAACGGCTCGAGGCGCTCCCACGTGAAGACGGGGCCGTCGGCGCACACGAACGTCGCGCCGAGCTGGCAGTGCCCGCACTGCGCGACGGCGCACTGCATGTTCCGTTCCATCGACACTCGAATTCGAGACGCTGTCATGCCTCTCTCCAGGAGAGCCTTGGCGGTGAAACGCATCATGATCTCCGGACCGCAGATCATCGCGATCGCGGACGGATCGACACGGACTCGGGGCAGCACTGTGGTCACCACACCGACCGTCCCGGCCCAGCCCTGGGTCGCGCGGTCGACGGTGAGGTGGACGTCGATGTCGCCGCGCCGGCTCCAGGTTTCGATCTCCTCGCGGAAAGCCAGCTCCTGTACGGTGCGGGCGCCGATCACCACCGCCACGTGCCCAAAACGGGCGCGCTGGCCGATCACCTGGGTGATCACCGGGCGCAGAGGAGCTAGGCCGATGCCCCCGGCGACGATGATGATGTCGCTCTCGGCGGCGCTGCTGAGCCCCCAGTCAGAGCCGAACGGACCGCGCACACCCAGGGTCTCCCCCACCTGCAACGCGCAGAGTGCGTGCGACACCGCACCGACGTCGCGGATGGTGTGGACGGTCGGGCCGTCCTCCAGCGGGCTGCCGCTGATGGAGATTGCCGCCTCGCCGACCGCGTAGGCGTACAACATGTTGAACTGGCCCGCCTTGAAGCCGGCCGTCGTGCCGTGCACGGGCGCGATGCCGACTGTGACCACGTCAGCGGTCTGCCGCCGCCGCCAGGCCACGCGGTACGTGACCGGTGTCATCGCGTTGGTGTCGAGGCGGTCAACGCTCAGAAGCATGGCCATACAGGTCGAGCAGCTGGAGGCGGGTCGCCTGCAGGCGCTCGTCGATGACGCGGGCGAAGCGCTGCGTGAGGTGGAAGCCGAGAGCCGGGTCGGTGTCGCACTTCTGACGGAGACAGGCGGCGTCGAACACGAGCGCGTGCACCTCGTCGAGGGCATCGGCATCGAAGTGCCATCGATACGGTGGGAACAGCCACGCCCAGCCGAGGATGTCGCCGGCGTGGAGCGTCTCCAGCACCAGCGTGCCCCTCCCCGGCGCGGCCACCCCAAGGGACGCGCGGCCGCTGCGGATGGCCCAGAAGACGTCAGCCCGGTTGCCTTCACGGACCAGGGCGGTCCCTGCCGGGACCACGACGTTGCGCGCGCAGCCGGCGAGCACGTCGATCGCGGCGCCGTCCATGTCCGCAAAGAAGCGATGGACGCTCAGCTCGGCGGCGATACCGGTCATCGCGCTGCCTCCACCAGGGTTTCGTCGGCGCGGATGGCGGCGACCTCCTCGGTGATGTCGATGCCCACCGGGCACCAGGCGATGCAGCGCCCGCAGCCGACGCAGCCCGAGGTGTCGAACTGCTCCCACCACGTGCCCAGCTTGTGCGTCATCCACTGCCGGTAGCGGCTCGGGATACGCCGGCGCACGGTTCCACCGTGGATGTACGAGAAGTCCCGCGAGAAACAGGACGCCCACTCGCGCACACGCGTGCTGCTCTCGCCGTCGGCCGCTTCAACCTCCAGCTCGTCGCTGCAGAAGCAGGTCGGACAGGCCATGGTGCAGTTGCCACAGCTCAGGCATCGCGCGCCAACCTGCTCCCAGCGGGGACTCTCGAGGTTGCGCTGCAGCAGCTGCGGAAGGTCCACGGTATCCATCCGGCGGCCCATGTTCGCCACCGCGTTCGCCGTCACTGATGCGGAGCCGTCGAGGTCGGCCTGCTCGGCGTCGCGCGCCGGCACCGACCCGAGCACGTCTGCCCCGGCCGGGGAACCCACCTCCACCAAATAGCGTGGCTCCGGACCATCGAGCAGCTCGGTCAGTGCAAGGTCGTATCCATCGCGCGCTCGCGGGCCGGTGTCCATCGATGCACAGAAGCACACCTCTGACGGCGTGGAACAGTTCACAGCCACGATGAAGAGCTCGGCGCGCCGCGCCGCGAAGGTGCGGTCGGGGTGAACCGTGCCGGTGAACACGCGGTCCTGAACCTGGATCGCGGCAAGCTCGCAGGCCCGCACCCCGATGAACGCGTAGCGCGCAGTCTCGCGCGCGGGCTCCTCGAACGAGACCGTGCCCGACGTGTCGCGGTGCGCGCGCCACATCGTGGTGGTCGGGGGATACAGGTAGCTTTTCCACGAGGACGGAGCCGTCGCGTAGCCGAAACGAGCTGTGTCGCCGCGTTGGCGCAGACGGTACCGGCCGGGCGCCTGCTCGTCACCGACCCCCACCGGCAGATCAGCAAGCGCGGACACCTCACAGTACGCGATGGCGCTGTCCCGCACCGCCGGGGCAATCACCGTGTAGCCGCGACCGCGCAGCTCGGCGATCAACGCGGCGAGTCCGTCGCCGTCGATGACCCTGGTGGCGGTCTCTGCATTGCTCAAGCCCATTCCCCAAGGCTAGGGGTCGCGCCAAGGCGTCACTACCGTCCAAGGACGCGCTCCACCGGGACCAATGGCCCAGGAGGAACCGTCCCCCTGGCGCCTGCCACGAGCAACCCACCCGGCGGCGAGCGCTGCACAATGACAGGTGGCTCTGGTGCTGGGGACCTTTGGCAGTGTCCAGCAGAGCTCTGACCCGCGAAGGTGAGGGGGCGATCACCCAGAGAACAGGAGACCTCCGTGAGCCAGCTGCCCGCAACCTCCGCCCCGGCGTCGCGCCTCACCGTCGGAGCCATCAAGGAAACGGTCCCGGGCGAGAATCGCGTCTCCCTCACACCCGACACCGTCAAACGACTCAATGAGGCACGGATCGACGTGCTCATCGAGGTCGGGGCGGGAGCCGCCGCACGGTTCACCGACGCCGACTACATCGCCGCCGGTGCCGCCGTGGTTGCTCGCGACGACCTGTTCGCCCGTGCCGACGTGGTGCTGACGGTTCGCACCTTCTCCGCCGACCAGGCCCGCCGCCTGCGCGCGGGCCAGGCGGCCATCGGCATGTTCCAGCCGCTGACAGCTGGCGCGCTGGTCGCCCAGTTCGCCGAGCAGGGCGCGACCATGATCAGCCTCGATGGCCTCACCCGGACGATCAGCCGCGCTCAGGCCATGGACGCCCTCGCGTCGCAGGCCAACGTCGCGGGCTACAAGGCCGTGCTGGTCGCGGCCGACGCCTACCCTCGCTTCTTCCCGCTGCTGATCACCGCCGCCGGCACCGCCAAGCCCGCCGACGTGCTCGTCCTCGGCGCCGGCGTGGCCGGTCTGCAGGCGATGGGCACGGCCCACCGTCTCGGCGCGGTCGTGACCGGGTACGACGTCCGACCCGAGACACGCGCCGAGATCGAGTCTGTCAGCGCCCGGTTCCTCGAGCTGGAGTCGGTCACCACCGCCTCGGGGGAAGGGGGATATGCGCGCGCACTGAGCGCCGACGAGCAGGCGGCTCAGCAGGCGGAGCTCACCCGTCACATCGCCCACTTCGACGTGGTCATCACCACCGCCCAGGTTCCCGGGCGCCGCCCGCCGGTCCTGGTGACAGCCGACGCGGTGGCGGCGATGCGGGCCGGGTCGGTCCTTGTCGACCTCGGCGCCAGCTCGCTCGGCGGCAACGTCGAGGGATCCGTCCCCGACGAGACCATCGTCACCGCCAACGGGGTCACCATCATCGGTGCGGGCAACCTGCCGGCGCGCGTTCCCAACGCCGCGTCCGTGAACTTCTCGCACAACGTCGCGGCGCTGCTGCGGCACATCGTCCACGACGGCGCGCTGGTCATCGACACCAGCGACGAGATCCAGGCCGGCGTGGTGGTCACCAGCAACGGTGCGGTCGTCCACGCGGCAGTGCGTGCAGCCGGCGCGCCCACCCCCGTCCTCGTGGGAGCGGCGTGAGCCCGGGACTGCTCGCCGACATCAGCATCTTCGTGCTGGCGCTGCTGGTCGGGTTCGAGGTCATCAGCAAGGTGCCGTCAACCCTGCACACGCCCCTGATGTCAGCATCCAACGCCATCCACGGCATCGTCGTCGTCGGCGCCATGGTGACCGCTTCGGAGGCGCGCACCGTGCCGGGGTACGTGCTGGCGTTCCTGGCGTCC
>JALYTM010000081.1 GCA_030854305.1 Candidatus Dormiibacterota bacterium | reverse complement strand
GCATCCAGTAGCAGAGGGACATGACCATTCGTCGATCCTGCCGGATCCCCGTTCAGCGGGCGCGGCCCCAGCACATCGAACGTGGACGGGATTGTCGGCACCCACACGGTCCTCAGAGGGCTCGCCAGATTCCATGATGGGCCGGAATTCCGCTGCTGGACCTCTTGTGGAGTCTCGCCGAGACCCATCACCGCGCCGATGCATCTCTAGTGTGCCCCAGGATTCTCACAGGCGGTTCACTGCTCCTCTCAGATCTATCCGGGAATCTCATCTAGTCATTGGTGACGGCAATGGCGTCGAACATGAAGAGGCTGCCGGGGACCAGCAGTTGGGGCACCTGGATGGTCGTGCTGGCCGGGGGGTTGGCCGGGAAGAACCGCTGGCGCATCTCCATCGCGCCGAGCAGGTCGCGGGCCAGCTCAGTGTGGTAAGCGCCGACCCTCACCACCTTCTCGAGCGAGCTGCCGCCGGCTTCGAGCACCACCTTGAGGTTGTTGAGGATGTAGACGACCTGCTTCTTGATCGCGCTGCCCTCGCGGGGAAAGTTAGGATCGATCCGCACCTCGGGAGCAAGGCCGGCCTGGAAATCTGTGGACAGGAGCCCGCTGACGAAGATGAAGTCGCCGGCCCGCACGGCCTGCGATTCGGCGATGGTGGGAATCGGTGCTAGGTCGGTGGTGATCACGTCCTTCCGGAGGCCTGATCCGGGCGCGATCGCGATCACGTCGACCTGGATCAGGCAGCCCGGGTTGACAAGGCCGGCGTTCAGGACGGTGCGCGCCGGCAGCCCCTTCCCGAAGTAACTCCGCCAGACCTCGTCGAACTGGAAGAAGTCGGCCGGGGCGGTGAGGATCACCTGGGCCTTCACGACCTGGTCCAGCGAGGTTCCGGCAGCTTCGAGGAGGCGTCCGATCGCGTCAAGGGTCCATGCGGTTTGGCGCTTGATGGCCGACCCGAAGTGCGGGAGGCCTGACGGCACCCGCGCTTCGGGGGTGACGCCGGTCTTGAAATCGGTCGCCATGGTCCCGGCGACGAACACAAAGGGACCCGCCGTGATGGCCTGGGCGTAGGGGGCCACCGGCCGCGGGATGGCGTCGGTGGCGATCACCTCACGGCTCACCCCGGCGCTCGGCACGAGGCCGATGACGTCGACCTCGATGACGGCCGTCTCGCGGACCAGGCCGCACTCGATCGCGGTGCTCGGCGGCCGGGCTTTGTCCAGGTACCGCTGTCCCACCTCCGCGTAGCCGGGGAGCTCGTCCAAGTCGGTGTGGTACGTGCCCAGTTTGACGGTCTGGTCGAGGGACGACCCCCCCGCCTCCAGGGCGGCCGCCAGGCGCTTCAGGACCAGGTCGGTCTGGATCCTTATCGCGCTCTTGTAGGGGTCAGTCGTCGGCTCGGTGGCGACCAGCACCCCCGAGGAGAAGACGTAAGGTCCTGCCTTGATGGCGTCCGAGAGATAGGCTGCGATCGGGCTCGGTTCAGGGCCCGCCTGGATGACCTCGATCTTCAAGCTTGGTGACTCGGGCTCGTCCAGTCGACACTTTCGGGAGTGCCGGGACCCAGCGCCGTCGACCGCGTCTCCACCTCCACCCGGTCCGGGACGCTGTCAGGGTCGGCGAGAGCCCTCTGCAGGTAGGCCGAGAGGGACGGGCACCGGAGGAGCTGACGAGCGCTCTCGCGGTCCCGCCTCACGTTCACGATGACCTCGAAGGCGCGCTCGATCGGCCACTCCGGCTGAGGCCTCTCGACCAGCAGGAGCGGCTGGCCGGCGGAGACCTTGCCCTCGGTGAGCGTTCGCAGGTGCCAGCCGACCCGGCCCGTGACGCGAAGCCGGACGGCCATATCCTTCAGCTGGAACCGCCGCGCAAGCTTCCAGCAGGGCAGCCGAGGCTGGGTGACCTGGACCACTGCGTCACCCACGTCGTAGATGTCCCCGATGCAGACCGAGCTCTCGAGCTGGCCCGTGGTCGTGAAGTTCTCACCGAATGCCGCGTATGCGAGATCGGGCTGGCCGAGCTCATGCCTCCAGAAGGGATAGTGCTCAGCCGGGTAGACGTTGACCGCCCGGTCCGGGCCCCCGTGGACCTTGTGGTCACCCTGGCCATCGCCGTCGAGGTTGACGTGCCCGAGCCACACGGGCTGGGCCACCGGCGTCTTGAAGATTCCCGTCACCCAGGGACGCTTGAGCACGTCGCGATGACCCTCCTCACCGAGCTCTTGCGGCATGCCGACGTTGAGAGAGACCACCCGCGGTTCAACTGCCCTCACACGTCACTCCCCGTCAGGCCGTCGGCACGGCGTGAACCTGTCAGGCGCTCGCCCTGTCCGCGCCGTCGTAACGAAGTGGGCGCGCCACTCGCTCGCCGACAGCGGACTGGACGTCGGGTACATCCTTATGGGCACACTTTACAGGCTGCCCTTCACACTTTGCACCGCGCAGACGGGATACTCTGGATCGGCGAGTCGGTCGATGCTTTCAGTTCGACCGGAGCCCGCCGCGCGACTATCGAGCCCCCCTGTCGGCGCCTTTACGATATCAGGCAGCCGAGCACCGCGAACTCGGCGCCGCCCCCGCCGCCGGCAGCAGTTGGACCACGTCGATCACGGCCGTGGCGAGCACCCCTCATTCTCGGCGGCACCTTCGCCGTGCTCGCGTTCGCGGGCGGCGGCGCATCGGGTGGTTCGCAGATTCAGCAGATCGGCTACGGGTGGCGTTCGTGGTGGTCGTGGACACATTTGTGGTCCGGACCATCCTGGTTCCCGCGATCGTGGTCCTGCTCGGACGGCGCAACTGGTGGCCGTCGAGCCTCTGGCGTGACGGCGAGCCGACCGCAATCAGTACAGTGAACGTGCGCGCGCCCGAGCAGGAACTCCAGACCACAGCACCGTGACGGGTTGATGACATGAGCGATATCCAGGAACCACTGGCGGCCCTCTGGGCGTCCCACGATCGCCTCGACGCCGCGACGCATGCGTTGACCGCCGATGCGGTGACCGCGCCGTCGTATTGCACCGACTGGACCATCGCGCAGGTGCTGTCGCACCTGGGCAGCGGTGGGCAGTTGTTCGAACTGCGGCTGGACGCCGGCCTGGCGGGGACCGAACCTCCCGGGCAGGAGGAGTCTCAGAAAGTCTGGGATGTGTGGAACGCGATGGAACCCCTCGAGCAGGTTCAGGACAGCCTTGCCACCGACTCGGCGTTCCTGCAGCGCATCGACGGCATGCCCCCTGCAGAGTTGGACTCCATCCACATGGCGCTCTGGGGCATGGAGATCGACGCAGCGGACCTCCTCAGGATGCGTCTCTCCGAGCATGCGATCCACACCTGGGACGTGCTGGTCATGAACGACCCGTCGGCGCAGCTCCCGCCGGACGCCGCAGCGCTGATGGTCGACGGTCCGGGACTCATCCTGCGCTTTGCCGCGAAGGCCGAAGGTGAACCCGTCGAGGCCGACATCACGACGACCGATCCGGCGCTGCACCTCCGGCTCTCCGTGGGCGATGCCGTGACGCTCGGCCCGGCGGGCAGCGATGCGGCACCCGCGACGTCGACGGTACACATGCCCGCAGAAGCGCTCGTCAGGCTGGCCTATGGTCGCCTCGATCCCGACCACACCCCCGCATCGGTCACCACCGACGGCGTCGATCTCGACCGGCTGCGCGCGGTTTTCCCCGGCCTGTAGCGCCCGCTGACGCGGCGTCATCGCCAACGGCTGCGCGCCATGCAATTCCCGGCCGCTGGTCGCCGCCTACACGCCGCCCCTCGCGTCCTCAACCTGTCGGACCGCAAGGTAGGCAACCGCAATCACGATCAGGATCGTCAGGCCGACGCTCACCGTCCCCCGTCCGTTTGCTACGGTGTTGGAGGAGACACCGAAGCGGTACGAGAAAATCAGGCTGTCCGCCCTTTTGGCACTCTCGCGGGAGATCCCCGTCTCCCGCTCTCCAAAGGCAACCCCAGTGACGCCGATGGCGGCTCGTACGGCTCCCGCCTCCGGGACACCGGCTCGCGAAGGTGCGTCAGCCCCTCGGCGGCCGTTTCATCCCTTGCTCGCCCCCAGCGTGAGTCCGGCGATGAACTGCCGCTGGAGGAAGAGATACACCACCAACGTCGGAACTGCGGCGATCAGGGCTGCCGCCGCCACAAGGTTCTGATTGGTCACGAACTGGCCCTGGAGATTGGCCAGGGCGGACGTGATGGGTCGTTTGTCCCCTGTGGACATCAGCGTGATGGCCCAGAAGAAGTCGTTGTAGATCCAGGTGGTGAGCAGCGTCGCGAGCGCAGCGAGGGCGGGCCGGCTCAATGGCAGAGTGAGCTTCCAGAACCGCGTCCACAATGACGCCCCGTCGACGAGTGCCGCCTCGTAGATCTCGTTCGGGATGGCCTTCATGAAGTTGCTGAGAACGAAGACGCAGAACCCCAGTTGGAACGTCACGTTGATGACAACCAACCCGAAGATGGAGTCGTAGAGGAGGCCGTTCGCGCTGAGGAACTGAGGCAGGGGGATCTGCAGGTAGATCCGATAGAGCGGCGTGATGATGACCTGCTGCGGCAGAAGGTTGCCGGCCGTGAACATGATCAGCAGAGCCACGTTGATCTTGAAGTTCAGGCGCGATACGACGAATGCGACCCCGGCCGCCAGGAACAGCGTGATGATCACGGCCGGCACGGTGATGTACAGCGAGTTCAGGAAGAAGCGCCACATGTCTGACTGGTGCCAGGCATCGACGAAGTTCCCCAGGATCAGCTGATGCGGCAGCGAGACGTAGCCGTACTTGGCAGTCTCGGAGTAGGGACGGAGTGCGACGTACAGCGCGAAGACGATCGGAATGATCCAGAGCGCGGTCACCGCAACCATGAACACGTGGGTTGCGACCCGTCCGGCCCGGACCGGCCGCCGACGCCTCCGCTGGCCAAGCGTCGACCGCTCAACATCACTCCCGGGCACGGCCACAGTCATCGAGCTCGCTCCTGACGGAACTGCTGTCTGAGGAAGATCGTGATCGGGATCAGCGAGATCACCAGCAGTACCACGCCGATCGCGGATGCGAAGCCAATCCTCGTCTCTTCGCCGAGGATGTTCCGCGTGATCAGGACGGACAACAGCTCCAGGCCGTTGACGCCCTGGTTGGTGATGTACACGAGGTCGAACGCACGCAACGACTCGATGACCGTGACCACGAGGATCACGATGTTGACCGGGCGCAGCACGGGGAAGGTCACGCGCCAGAAGGTCTGCCACGCGTTGGCACCGTCGATCAGAGCCGCTTCCTTGAGGGTGACGTCCACCGCCTTCAGGCCGGCGAGGTAGAGCACCATCACGTACCCCGCCTGCCGCCAACTCGCTTCAACGAGCACCGCCCAGAGGTTGAGGTGGGAGTTCCCCAGCCAGTCGATCAGGTTGTTGTTGTTGGTGTGCCCGATGACAGTGTTGATCAGGCCGTAGTTGGAGGAGTAGACGAACTCCCAGATGATGCCGATCAGGGCGAGCGAGAGCATCACAGGGAGGAACAGCACACTCTGGTAGATACGGCTGCCGCGGAGGTTCCGGTCGAGGATGACCGCAAACAACATGCCCAGGGGGGTCGCGAACCCGATGAAGACGGCGAGCCAGATCACGTTGTGCTCGACGGCGGGCCAGAAGGGCGGGTAGATGCTGGTGAGCTGGTGGTAGTTGTCGCCACCGACGACGTGGATTGCCTTGACACCGCCGATACCGTTCCAGTTCGTGAACGACAGCAACACCGAGATCAGTGTCGGAAACCAGATGAAGGCGAGGTCGAGAAGGATCGGGACGCCCAGCATCAGCGAGACCACAAGGACATCTCGCTTGGACAGGATCCGGACGCCTCGCCGCCGACGCCGTGGGGTCGGCGGCGGCGAGTTCCGGATGGCCGGTAACGACGCCATCAACCGGTGAATATAGTCTTCGCCTGGGCCTCAATGCTGGACTGGAGCGCCTTGACATTCGACGGGCTGGAATTGTCGATGAACGACTGGATGGCCGGCTCCAGCACGTTCGAAGCGAAGCCCGGATCAGTGTCCCGGTCGCCGAACTGGGAAACCGCCTTGCACGCGGCGATCGCCTGCACCGACTTCTTCTGGATGGCGTTGTAGGTGGGCGCGACAAGCCCGTTGGCCAGGCCGACATCCCAATGGTCGGTTTGGAGAAAGCCCGACTCGGCCGCGGCGCTGCCGATGTACTCCAGCACTGCCTTCGCGCCGGCCACGTTGCTCTGGCTCTTGCTCAGGCAGAAGCCATCGGCCGGTGCGTCCATGTAGTCCTGGCCATACGCGGCGTTGATCACCGGGAACGGGAAGAAGTCGAGGTCGGGAAGGTTTGCCGGCGCGTAGTTGGCTGCCACCTGGTTCGAACCCTGGAACATCATGCCGGCCTTCTTGGTCTCCAGCGTTGTGGCTGCGTCCTGCCAGATCCGGCCGTTGGCCGCAGACTGGAGGTGGGGCATCAGCTCCGCCCATTGGCTGAAGACAGCGGTGACTCCTGGGTCGGTCCAGGGCACCTGGTGCCTCATCAGCTTGAGGTGGTAGTCGTAGCCGTTGACCCTCAGATCGATGATGTCGAACATGCCCAGCGCCGGCCACAGGTCCTTGTCGGCGAACGCCAAGGGGATCAGGCCATCCGTGGTCATCTGCTTGCTCAGGGTCATGAAGTCGGCCCACGTCGTGGGAACCGTGTATCCCTTCTCCTGGAACGTACTCTTGTTGTACCAGACAACCCACGGGTAGTTGTACAGCGGCACGAAATAGT
>JALYTM010000361.1 GCA_030854305.1 Candidatus Dormiibacterota bacterium | reverse complement strand
TCGCGGAGCCGCTCGTTCCACGCCTGTGCGGGGTAGCGCGCGCTGAAGCCGACGTCGGCCACGCCGCTGAACGGCGCCGGAACCTTGATCACCAGCTCATCCATGCTCACGCCTCCGCGACGACGGTTGTGGTGTGGGCCACCAGGTCGACTTCGTTGGGATCCTCGCGACGCTTCGGAGGCATCCACGGAAGCCCGAGCGCCGCGTACACATCCTGCTCCGTCTCGCCGGCGATGCGCGTGCCGTCATCAACGCGGAACACCCCGTACTCATTCAGCGTCAGGCCGAGGCGCAGCGCGCGACCGCGCAGCCGAACGTTGTGGGCCTGCGAACCGGTGAAGTACTGCAGCGCGGCTCCGAACGACGCCGGCGGCACAGCGCGACAGTCCACCTGGAAACCGCCGTCGACATGCACCGAGCTCTTGGTCGCGCCTCGTGCGAGCACGCGCTCGACCTGGGGGAGCGCGGAGAAGAACACCAGCAGGTCGACAGGTGTGTCTGTGGCCACGAGGATGTCGAGGTCACCACAGGTGGCGCGGCCGCGGCGGAGCGACCCTGCGGGCTCCACGCGCAGCGCGGCCGGGTGGGAATCGAGCGCCACACACAACGAGGCGGCGAGCGGCGTCACTCGGGCGCGCTCCCGCCGCGCCGGTGCCTGTCCCCCTCTCCGCTCGCGCGCCTCGAGCGCACTGCAGAGGTTCTCAAGGGTCCGCGAACCGAGTCGCGGCAGGGCTGCGAGGCCGTCGTTCCGCGCCGCCACCTCCAGCTCGTCGATGGTGCTGATACCGGCGTCGCGCCACAACAACGCCACCGTGCGGGGGCCAACCCCGGGGAGCGCCAGGATCTCGATCAGCGTCGGCGGCACCTCAGCCTCCAAGGCTTCGAGGTACGAGCATCGGCCGGTGTCGAGAAGCTCCTGTACCTTGCCGGCGATGGCGGCACCGAAGCCGTCGACACTGCCGAGACCACCATCATCGGCGGCGACCTCGTGCATCGAGCGGCCGAGGTTCCCGACCTGCACCGCAGCCTGCCGGTACGCGCGCACCTTGAACGCGTTGTCACCGCGAATCTCCAGGAGGTCGGCGATCCGCTCCAGCGTCCGGGCCACGTCGGCATTGCTCACCATGCGGCATCGTCGATTCTGGCATACGGGGTCGGCGGCCGATCCTCACCGCGGGCGTTGGTAGACTGGCCGACCCATGCCCCTGACCGGCGTACGCGTGCTCGACCTCAGCCGCCTCCTCCCCGGTCCGTTCGCCGGCATGGTTCTTGCCGGTCTCGGCGCCGACGTCGTCAAGGTGGAAGACCCGGGCGCCGGTGACTATCTCCGGCGGATGGGATCGCCCGGCACCGACACTCCGGCGATGTTCACAGCCCTGAACCGCGGCAAGCGCTCGGTGATGCTCGACCTCAAGGACCCCCGCGGCCGGTCGCTGTTCCTCGGCCTCGCGGCCGGGGCCGATGTCGTGGTCGAGAGCTTCCGCCCCGGTGTGATGGAGCGCCTCGGGCTGGGCATCGAGGCCCTGCACGCGGTCAACCAGCGCCTCGTGCTCTGCCGCATCTCGGGTTTTGGCCAGGATGGTCCAGATCACCTGCGCGCCGGCCACGATCTCAACTACCTGGCTCGCTCGGGGATCCTCGCCATCACGGGGACAGAGGACGGGCGGCCCGCGATCCCGGGCGTGCAGATGGGCGACCTCGGTGGTGGCGGCCTCGGCGCCGTGGTGGCCATCCTGGCCGCCCTGCGGCTGCGCGAGCGGACCGGCCGGGGTACCGTCTGCGACGTGTCGATGCTCGACGGGCTGCTGGCCTGGATGGCACCGCACGTGGCGGCGCGGACCGACAGCGGCGCCGCGGCCGGACGGGGCCAGATGCTCCTCAATGGCGCACACCCGTGCTACCGCGTCTACCGGTGCGCCGACGGCGAGGTG
Source organism: Candidatus Dormiibacterota bacterium (assembly GCA_030854305.1). Taxonomy (GTDB): domain Bacteria; phylum Chloroflexota; class Dormibacteria; order Aeolococcales; family Aeolococcaceae; genus Aeolococcus. The sequence goes on along the minus strand of JALYTM010000361.1, from coordinate 163 downwards.
ACCGTCGCCGCGCTCGAGCCCAAGTTCTGGTCGCGCTTGTGCACCCTGCTGAGTCTCGACGCCCTCAGCGACGACGGCTTCGCGACCGGTGCGCGCGCCGCCGAGGTTGCGGCCGCCCTCGAGGAGGTGCTGATGACCCGGACGCGCGCCCAATGGCGGGAGC
>JALYTM010000080.1 GCA_030854305.1 Candidatus Dormiibacterota bacterium | reverse complement strand
GGCACGAGCAGCGTCGATCGAGACGGTGTTCGCGTCCTCGGCGCTCCGCGACAGCGTCCCGGTGAGGATCCCGGCGATGAAGGCACCGAAGATCGGTGAGATGCCGAGGAACAGCGCCACGCTGGTCATGACCATCATGAACACCACTTGGAACGCGACCGCGTTGCTGCGCCCCACCAGGTTGAGCCGCAGCGCGCCCAGCCGTTCCACGAACGATCGCCCCAGCGCCAGCGGGATGCCGAAGATGGCGATTGAGACGACCACGTAGTACGCGTCAGAGAGCGCCGACCCCTGCGTGATCGACAGCAGGCTGGGCACGGTGAAGCGGTCGCCATGGGTGGGAGCGACCAGCCCCAGCGCCACGCTGAGAATGACGTAGAGCACGACGTCGTCGATGAGGGCGACGCTGAGCACGATCCGGGCGAACGACGTGCGCATCAGGCCGAGGTCCGCCAGGATCCTCGAGATCACCGGGATGCTGGTCACCGCGATGCCGCAGGAGAACACCAGGAGGAACGCCGTCGAGTTCGAGGCGACGCCGGACAGGCCGGTGGGGTTCACCACCACCAGGAAGACCGCTCCTGCCGCGAACGGCAGCACGTTGCCGATCAGCGCGACCAGGGAGATGGTCCGCTGCTCGCCGGGCCGCCGGTGCGACCGCAGAGCCGCCCCCGCGCAGTACATCAACAGCAGCTGGCCGAGCTGGTAGATCGCGCCCAGCACCGCCGTGGTAGTCGCGTTCCCCGCCACCAGCTGGTGCGCAAGACCGGGGGCCACCACGCCGAGCACGGTCGGTCCCAGCAGCAGGCCGCCGACGATCTCGCCGGCCACCCGCGGCTGGCGCAGGCTGACGAAGAGGTACCCCGTGGCGTGGGCTGCCGCGAGGATGACGCTCAGCGTCAGCAGCAGATGAATCGTGTCGCCGTTGGTCAGGCTCATGTCACCAAGCCCGGCGCGGGACGCCGGCCTTCCCTCCCGTACAACCGCCGCGAACAGGTCGAATGCATCACCTTAGCAGCCGCCGGCCAACCATAGCGGAGATGATGCAACGGCTTGACATGTGACCTGTCGGTCACATATCGTGGCACTGATGACCGACGACGATCGTGTGTTCAGGGCACTCGCGGACGCGACACGTCGCTTCCTGCTGGATCTGCTCTACCAGCGTGACGGCCGCACGCTGACGGAGCTGGAGTCCGAGCTGGAAATGACGCGCTTCGGCGTCATGAAGCATCTGCGTGTGCTCGAAGACGCCGGCCTCGTCATCACGCAGCGCGCGGGGCGGGAGAAGCGTCACTTCCTCAACCCCGTTCCCATCCGGCTGATCCACGACCGGTGGATCGACAAGTACACCGAGCGCCAGGTGTCGGCGCTCGCAGAGCTGAAGACAACACTCGAGGAGGACAGCGCATGACCACGACGCCCGCGGCAACCACGACCACGCAGGTGTACAGGGTGTACATCAGGGCCACGCCCGAGGCCATTTGGGACGCGATCACCAACCCCGACTGGACGGACCGGTATGGGTACGGCGGCCGCGCCGAGTACGACCTGCGCCCCGGCGGTGCGTACCGGGGGATGTCCAGCGAGAGCATGCGCGCCCTCGGCGCCCCCGACGTGGCCGTCGACGGCGAGGTGCTCGAAGCCGATCCGCCGCGGAGGCTGGTCCAGACCTGGCGGATGGTGATGGACGACGGCCTCAAAGCGGAAGGCTTCACCCGGCTGACGTATGACATCGAGCCCAGCGCCGGGGGTGTGACCAAGTTGACTGTCACCCACGCGCTCGACGGTGCTCCCAACCTCGCCGTGCTGCTCAGCGGTGACCGGGAGGCGAGCGGCGCCGGCGGCGGATGGAGCTGGGTGCTCAGCGGCCTGAAGACTCTCCTGGAGACCGGCGAGCCCCTCAACCGGTGACCGGTAGCGGCGGGAACCCTGCGCGAGCGGGGTTCTCGCCGTTCGCCGCCGCACCCGTCAGCTGAGCCCTCCCGCGGGGGAGCTCAGAGGTTCAGTGCGAGCAGGCCTTGGCCTCGCCGGCGCCGTCGGCGGTCTGGAAGCTGTGTCCGCAGCCGCAGGTCTTGACCGCGTTGGGGTTGTTGATCGTGAAGCCGCCACCCATCAGGGCGTCGACGTAGTCGATCTCTGCGCCTTCCAGGTACTGCGCCGACACCGAGTCGACGTAGACGCGGAGCCCGCTGACGGTGACCACCTGGTCGTCGGCCTTGGGCGGGTTCTCGTCGATGCCCATGCCGTAGGAGAAGCCGGAGCAGCCACCGGACTGGATGTAGACGCGCAGTCCGACCTGCTGTTCGGGAGCCTGCTCCACGATGAGATCCTTGAGCTGGCCGAGAGCGGTGTCGCTGACGGAGATCATGTTCGGGTTCCCCGGTGCCTGATGGACGGCGCGGCCGGAACGGCTCGCCGATTGATCATACGACACCCTCCCCTGCCGAACGACCACGCGTTCGCCCGGCGCCGTCACGGCCGCAGGTGGTTGGGCCACCACACCGGCGCACCGACGTCCATCACCAGCGCGGGCACGAGGATCGACCGCACCACCAGCGTGTCGATCAGCACCCCGACCGCGACCAGCACGCCGATCTCGGTCAGGAACACCAGCGGCAGCAGCCCGAGGGCGGAGAAGGTGGCGGCGAGCACGACCCCCGCCGACGTGATCACGCCGCCGGTGGTGGCGACCCCCACCAGCACCCCACGGCGGGTGCCGCCGATCAGCGTCTCCTCGCGCACGCGGCTCATCAGGAAGATGTTGTAGTCGACCCCCAACGCGACCAGGAACACGAAGCCCAGCAGCGGCAGCGTCTGGTCGATGCCGGCGAAGCCGAACACGTGGTTGAAGAGGATCGCGGAGGTGCCCAATGCGGCGAAGTACGACAGCACCACCGAAGCCACCAACAGCAGCGGGGCGACCACTGCTCGGAGGAGCAACGCCAGCACAGTGAAGACGACCAGCAGGATCAGCGGCATGACGATCTCGCGGTCGTGGATGGCGGCGTTCTGCACGTCCAGCTCGATGGCGCTCTCCCCACCCACCCGGGCGTCGGCGGCCGGGACGGCGTGGACCCCCGTGCGCAGCGCGTTGACGGCATCGAAGGCGGCGGAGGTGCCGCTGGACGAGTCCAAAGTGGCCTCGATGCGAACCAGCCCGCTCGCCGTCTCGGCGACCCGCGCCGACGCCACCCCCGGCGTCGACTGCGCCGCCTGCAGCACGGCGGCCGCGGCACCCGCGGTGGCGACGACATCCGCGGGATTGCTCTCCCCCGCCGGGTAGTGCTGGGCGATCAGCCGGTCGGCTGCCACCGAGTCCGGCGGAGTGCGGAACGCCTGGTCGTTGGTGAGCCCGGTCTTGAGGGTCAGCGTGAACAGCCCCAGCACCACCAGCGCCGCGCTGGTGCCCACCCAGACGGTGCGCTGCCGTCCGGCGATGCGGCCGCCGATGCGACCCCACGCGCTGGTCATCGGGTCCGGTGTGCGGCCGCACTGCGGTGAGAACGGCCAGAAGACGCGGCGGCCGAAGACGGTCAGCAGCGCCGGCAGGGCGGTCACCAGCGCCGCGAATGTGCACAGCACAGCGATCGCCCCCACCGGGCCCAGACCGCGGTCGCTGTTGAGCGACGCGGCGAAGAGGCAGAGCAGGCCGAGAACGACGGTGGACGCGGATGCCACCACCGCCGGAAGCGCGCGCCGGAGCGCGGTCTGCATGGCCTCGTGCTTGTCGTCGTGCCGGGTCAGCTCCTCGCGATAGCGCGCGACGAGCAGCAGGGCGTAGTCGGTGCCCGCGCCGAAGATGAGCACGGTGAGGATGCCCTGGCTCTCGCCGCTGACCAGCAGCCCGGCGTGTTGCGCCATCTCGTAGATCACCGCCTGCGCGAGGGTGTACGCGATGCCCACGGCGAGCAGGGGAACGATCCACAACGACGGGCTGCGGTACGTGATCAGCAGGATCACGATGACGATGATCAGGGTGGCGATCAGCAGGATCCCGTCGATGCCGCTGAAGGAGTTGATCTCGTCGGCGGTGATGCCGCCGATGCCCCCGACGCCGACGTGCAGCCCCGCCGGCGCAGTCGCGACGATGCCACGCAGCACCTTGACGGCGTCGACAACAGCAGGCCCGTCGAGCCCGCCCTGCAACGGCACGATCAGCAGCAAGGCTTTCCCGTCGGCGGACGGGACCGGCGCCGAGGCCCGGCCGTGCAGCACGGTGATCCTCGCGGAAGCCTGGTCGGCCATCGCTGCCAGCGCGGCGCGGTCGGCGGCGGTGATCCCGCTGCCACGCTCGGCCATCACCACCGCGGGCAGTGTCTGGCCGGAGGGGAACCGGGTCACGTCACTGATCACCCTCGTCGACTCGGCGTCGCCGGGCAGGTAGCTGGCCTGGTCGTTCTTGACGACCGTCGACAGCTTGCCGCCGACCGGGCCGGCGAACACCGCGATCACCAGCCAGACCACCAGCACGATCCACTTGCCCCTGTGGCCGGCAGGGAAGAGCGCGATGCGACGCAGGGTGCTCACGGCAACTGCCCCGCCGCGGTGGACCGAGCTGCCTCGGCGTGGTAGCGGGGCAGGTGCACGTCATCGGCGCCCATGAAGCGCATCGCGGCGGCGACGAGGTGGTGACCGGCCTGCTCGTCGATCAGGCGGTGCATCTCGCGGCACACCTTGCGGTACTGCGGATGTCCCTGAGGAGAGGTGCGCAGCTCGATCATGTGCAGTGCCTCGCGGGCGTTCAGCCGCATCACGTAGCGGAGGCGGTGGGCAAGCGTGACCAGGTACTGCGCCTGCTCGGGGAGCTCCTTCCGCACTGCCGCGTGTGCCGCCTCAGCGCGCTCGACAGCCTCCCGCCAACGTGTCTCCAGCCCGGCGTCCACCACCTCCGCGGGGATGGTGTAGCCGAGGTCGGGGCTGAGCGACTGCCACTGGATGGTCATCAGCCGGTGGCGCTGCAGGTCGCGAAACGCGCCGTAGTCGGACACCACCTCGAACGTGTACTCGCAGTGCTCCCAGCCCCGGCCGGGACGATGGCGACGGTTGCGACGCGTCCCCACCACGGCGGCAAACAGCTCGGCGCGGCGCTCCGCGGGGAGGGCGGACACGGTGGCGAGCAGGCTGTCGAAGGACACCGCCGTGTGCGGGAGCAGGGAGGCGGTGATCACGCGGTCCTCGCCGTCGGCAGTCCAGTCGAGCAGGCGCACGCCCTCGGCCCCTCCGTCCGATTGCGGCGCCACCACCGCCGCCTCCGCATGCAGTGCCGCGGCCGTTTCCTCGAGGTACGCGGCCCACACGCCGCCGCGATCGGGGCGGTCCAGGCGGGTGACGAACTCCGGCACCACCGCCTGCAGCTCGGCGGCGATCAGCTCGGCGTAGGCCCGCGCCTCCGGCAGTGGGTGCGCGCGCAGCCGCAGCACCATCTGCTCGAGCGCCTGTGGCGATGCGAACACGCCGACGTTGCTGACGGTTCCCGCCGGCAGCAGCCCGCGCGCGAGGTCGAGTGCCAGCGCACGGATCGCCCGACGACGCGCGCGCTCATCGTCCTGCCCCGGCAGGGCACGGTCGAGGTGGTCGCGCAGGGGCTCCAGCAGCGAGCTGTAGGTGTCGAACAGGCCGTCCATGGCGGCCGCGTACACGGCGCCGAGCGGCGACGCCACCAGTGCGGGGTCGGCGTGGTACCGGTACCGACCATGGCGACGGTCGGTGTAGGGGATGTACCTCGTCGACTGCTCGAGGTACGAGGCGAGGCGGCCCCATTCGATGGCCTTGGCGAGTGGCTGGGAGACCTGCTCGCAGGCGAGGTGCACCCCGGCCAGCTGGGCGACGGAGTCGTCTCCATACTCGGCGAGCACACGGCCGAAGAGGTCCCCGGCACGGGCGCGGCCGGCGTCGCCGGTGGCGGCCGGTCCCCCGTCGTCGACGAGGAACTCGTCGAGGAGCAGCCGGCGCAGGCTCTTGGCGCTGCGGCTGTAGCGGGCCAACACTGCGGCGGCGGTCACCTGGGGGAGTCCGACCAGCGCGAACACCGGCCCGTCGAGGTTGCTCACGTACGGTGCCAGTCGCGCTCGCTCGGCCTCGGTGAACCGCTCTTCGAAGTACGTGGGAGGACGGCCGGGAGCGGGAGGGGCTACCTGGGTCATTGCTACCTCGAGGGCGGGGCGGATCGGAGACCTGGTGGCCGCCGCAAGCATGCCGGGCGCCCGGCCGCGACGTCAAACGCGCCCCGGTCCGGACGATGGGAGGCCGGCTGTCTGCGCTGCACATCCCGCCTCGTACAATGCCGCCGGTGACCGATCTCGCCGTTCCGCCGCGCTTCCTCGAGGACGTCTACCAGGCTGCCAGCGAGTGCAACAAATGCTCGCTGTGCCAAGCGGTGTGTCCCACGTACGTGACCAACCCGGTGGAGTGGGAGACGGCGCGGGGCCGGGTGTCGCTGATCCGGGACGCCATCGAGGGTCGGATCGAGCTGCGCGACATCGTTGAGGGGCCGCTCTCCACCTGCCTCACCTGTGACAACTGCGTGGCCGCGTGCGCGCCCGGGGTGCCCACCGCGCACATCGTCAGCCGTGCCCGGATGGAGCTGCACGAGCAGGAGGGTCACCCGTGGGGGCAGTCGTTCGCCTTCCGGTCGATCCTGCCGCGGCCGGGCATGCTGCGGATGCTCCACCGCCTCTCCCGTGTCGCCCAGGTGACCGGCGTGCACGGCCTGGCTCGCCGGACCGGCATGACGCGCTGGCTGGGCACCGCCGGCGCACTGATGGAGCACGTCGGCCCGCTGCCGCGACAGACCGCATACAAG
>JALYTM010000360.1 GCA_030854305.1 Candidatus Dormiibacterota bacterium | reverse complement strand
TCCGCGGGCTCCGCAGCGGTGACGTCGGCGCTGCCGGGCCTGGGCGCGTACCAGCTGGAGATCACGGCGGGCGTGGTGGCCGTGCTGTTCTACGGCAACCTGCGCGGGCTGCGCGAAGCCGGCCGGCTTTTCGCGTTCCCCACCTATTTCTTCGTCGCCTCGCTCGGCATCGTCATCGTCCTCGGGATCGGCCGGGAGGTGCTGGGCGACCTGCCTCAGTACGACCCCACCACGGCCGTGGGCGCCTTCCCCGTTGGTGGCGGAAGCCCGCTACTCAGCGTGGGTGCGGTCTACATCCTGCTGAAGTCGTTCGCCAACGGTGGTTCGTCACTGACCGGGCTCGAGGCGATCTCCAACGGCGTGAGCACCTTCAAGAGCCCGCAGGGGTCGAACGCCCGCCGGACGCTGGTCATCATGAGCGTGCTCCTCGGCACCCTCGTCGCGGGGGTCTCGTGGTTGGCCCACGCGACGCGCGCCGTCGCCTACGAGAGCGGCTCCCCGACGGTGATCTCGCAGGTCGCCAAGGCGGTGCTCGGCGACTCTGCGGTCGGGCACGTGATGTTCTTCGTCGTGCAGCTCGCCACGATGCTCATCCTCTGGACTGGAGCCAACACCCCCTTCAACGGGTTCCCGTACCTGGCGAACTTCGTCGCCGCAGATGGGTTCCTGCCGCGGTGGCTGACCAAGCGTGGGCACCGCCTCGCCTTCTCCAACGGGATCATCGTGCTTGCCGTCATCGCGCTGATGCTGATTCTCGGCACCGGTGCCCATGTCGACCAGCTCGTGGCGTTCTACGCGATCGGGGTGTTCACCGGTTTCACGCTGGCCGGCTTCGGGATGGCCCGGTACTTCACCGTGCACCGCCTGGGACGCTGGCGGCTCAAGGTCGTGATCAACCTCGTTGTCGGCTCCGTCGCGGGCCTCGTCGTGGTGATCTTCGCCGTGACCAAGTTCACCGAGGGGGCATGGCTGGTCCTGCTCGTGTTCCCGGTGCTGGTGTTCGTCCTGCTTCGTCTGCGGGGCGCCTACCAGCATGAGGAGGCCCTGCTGCGCGCCTCGCCCGACCGCGGGACCACGCCGATGGCGTCGCGCACGACGGTGCTCGTCCTAGTGGACAACGTCGACCTCGCCGTCCTCCGGGCACTCAGCTATGCACAAAGCCTGCGACCCAGCACCCTGAGGGTCATCCACTTCCTCATCGATGCCGACCGAGCGCGTTTGCTCCAGGAGCAGTGGGACGAGATGGACCGCCTCACGCTCCCTCTGGAGATCGTGGACTGCCCCGACCGCCGCCTCGGCCGGTCCGCTCTCGAGCTGACGCAGCGCACGCTGCTCGCCGGGCCGCCCGGTGGGCTGGTCACCGTGCTGTTGCCGCGGCGGTCCTACGGTGCCCTGATCGGACGGCTGCTCCACGACCGCACCGCCGACGAGATCGCCGCCGCGGTGTCCCAGGTGCGAGGCGTCGCCGCGACCATCGTGCCGTTCGACGCCTCAGCGGTGTCACGCCCAGTACGCCGGCGCGCGCCGCACCGTCACTCCCCCCAGGCACGGCGTTCGTCGACCTCCGCTGCCGCGCTCGGCCCACTGCCCGCGGACCGCGTCACCATCGCAGAGGCGTCGCACCGGCACCGCGCGGTCCTCCAGGGGCGGATCCGGTCCGTCGAGTCGTCCTCGATCGCGGCCAGCCCGACATTCAAGGTCGAGCTATGCGATGAGTCCGGGGGCGTGACCCTCCTGTTCTACGGTCGTCGCCGGATCGCCGGGCTCGAACCGGGCACCGTGGTCCGAGTGGAGGGACGGGTGGCCTCTCGCCACGGCTACCTCGCCATGGCCAACCCCTCCTACGAGCTGCTGGCCGTCGACACGGCCGAGTAGCCGCGCGCCGCAGAGACCACGACCCCGACCGGAGGGCCGACGCGCCCACCCCGGCTACAATCTCGAGGTAGAGAACGCGTTATCAGCCACCTCCGCCGATTGCTGTTCCCCTCGGTGGTCGGGGCCCTTCAGTCTCGGTGGTCGGGGCACTCAGTCGTCGAGGTCGTCGTACCCCGGGTCGAGCTGCTCCGGCGCGACCCCGAGTAGTGCGGACACCTGCTCGGTGACGACGTCGGC
>JALYTM010000079.1 GCA_030854305.1 Candidatus Dormiibacterota bacterium | reverse complement strand
CCCTGCGCAGGGGTGGCGTCGCGGCCGACCCGAGCGGCGGCCTCGGCCGCGGTCGGTTCGCTCATGCGGACACCTCCTCCGGCTTGGTGAGCGCGAGCGTTTCGACACTGATCTCGTCGTTGGTGTAGATGCAGAGCCGGGCGGCGATCTCGAGCGAGCGCCGCGCGATGTCGGCTGCGCCGAGATCCGTGTTCTCGATCAGGGCGCGGGCCGCGGCGTGTGCGAAAGGCCCGCCACTGCCGATGGCGGTGATGTTGTCGTCGGGCTCGATGATCTCGCCCTCCCCGCTGAGCAGCAACAGGTGGTCGGCGTCGGCGGCCAGCAGCATCGCCTCGAGGTGCCGCAGGTACTTGTCGGTGCGCCACTCCTTGCTGAGTCCGACCGCGGCGCGGAGCAGGTGGCCCTGGTGCTTCTCGAGGTGCTGCTCGAACTTGTCGAACAGGGTGAAGGCGTCGGCGACCGACCCGGCGAAGCCGACGATGACGCGCTCGTGGAAGAGACGCCGCACCTTGACCGCACGCTGCTTCATGACCACGTCGCCGACGGTCACCTGCCCATCGCCCGCGATGGCCACCTGGTCGCCCCGCTTGACGGCGACGATGGTGGTGGCATGGAGTTCGCTCACGAGGCGGCCACTCCCTCCGCGACGGCGCGCTTGGGGGGGCGGTACTTGCACCCGGGGTACCCGGAGCAGCTCACGAACGGGCCGAACCGACCCTTGCGCGTCACCAGCGGCCTGCCGCAGTCGGGACACATCTCGCCGGTGGGCTGCGCGGCGGCTGCGGCGGCACCTCCACCACCCGCGCTCGCCCCGGGCTTGATGTACTTGCAGCCGGGGTAGCCGGTGCACCCGACGAACGGCCCGCGACGACTGCTGCGGTGGGCCAGCGGCTTCCCGCACTCCGGGCACACCCCGAGGTCCTCGGCCGGCGCAGCGCCCTCGGCGCCCGGGACCACCGCGTCGCCCTTGATGTGGCGGCACTTCGGGTACCCCGAGCAGCCGATGAAGGGACCGCGCTTCCCCTGGCGGACCACGAGCGGCTTGCCGCAGTCGGGGCAGGCCTCACCGGTGGGCGCGGCCGTGGACTGCTTGCGGTCCTTGATGTAGTCGCAGTCGGGGTAGCGGGAGCAGCCGGTGAAGTCCCCGAACTTCCCCTCGCGGACCACCAGTGTGCCCTCACCGCACTGCGGGCAGACCTCGCCGGTGTCCTTCACCGGGACACGGACGCGCTCCATCGAGGTCTCCGCCCGGCTGACACTTCCGGCGAAGGGCTCATACCACTCGCGGATGGTGGCCTCGTACTCGCGCTTGCCCTCCTCGATGCCGTCCAGCCGCTTCTCCAGGGCAGCGGTGAAGTCGACATCAACGATGTCCGGGAAGTGCTCGCGGAGCACGCCGTCGACCGTCTTGCCCAGCTCGGTGGGGTGCAGTCGCCGCTCCTCCTGGCGGACGTAGTTGCGCTCCTCGATCACCTCGATGGTGGGGGCATAGGTCGAGGGGCGGCCGATGCCGCGCTCCTCCAGCTCCTTGATCAGCGACGCCTCCGTGTAGCGAGGCGGAGGTTGGGTGAAGTGCTGCTCACGGAGGAACTCGACGCAGCGCAGCTCCTCGTCCTTGGTGAGGGCGGGCAGCAGGTTGTCGTCACGGTCGCGGTCCTCGTCGCGCTTCCACACCTTCTGGAAGCCGTCGAACAGCAGCTGGGTGCCGCTGGCCCGGAAGAGGTAGTCGCCGGCCAGCAGGGAGGCGCGGGTGTTGAGGAACCGCGCCGGCGCCATCTGGCTGGCCACGAACCGCCGCCAGATCAGGTCGTAGAGGCGGAACTGCGCCGGGTCGAGCTGGTCGCGGATCGACTCCGGGGTGCGGGTCACGTCGGTCGGGCGGATCGCCTCGTGCGCGTCCTGGATGTTCTGCGCCGGTGCCGCCGCGCGCTGCTTGGGGACGCCACTGCGCAGGTAGGTCTTGCCATAGGCGGCGGTGATGTGCTCGGCGGCGTCCGCCCTGGCGGCGTCACTGATGCGGGTGGAGTCGGTCCGCATGTACGTGATCAGGCCGACCGGACCGGCACTCCCCAGCTCGACGCCCTCGTACAGCTGCTGCGCGACGGCCATTGTGCGGCGGGGCGACGTGCGCAGCCTGGTGCTGGCGTCCTGCTGGAGAGTGCTGGTGGTGTGCGGAAGGAAGGGCTGTCGGGACGTCTCCCGGGTCTCGATGCCGTCGACGGTGAACGGAGGCGTGGCCGCGGTCGGCTTGCCGTCGGCGTCGATGCCGAGGGCGGCGGCGACGGCGTCGGCCTCCTCCTGGGTCCCCAGCTCGAGCTTGTCGATGTCGGTGATCTCGCCGCCGGTGGCGTCACCACGCTTGCCTGCCAGCCGGGCACGCACGCTGACGCCGTCCTTGTCGAGGATGGCGTCGACCGTCCAGGACTCCCGGGGCACAAATGCGAGGATCTCGTTCTCGCGGTCGACCACCAGCCGGACCGCGACCGACTGCACGCGACCGGCGGACAGGCCGGTGCGGATCTTGCGCCACAGCAGCGGGCTGATCTTGTAGCCCACCAGCCGGTCGATGACGCGGCGGGCCTCCTGCGCCGACACCAGGTTGCGGTCGATTTTGCGCGGGTCGGCGAGCGCAGCTTCGACCGCCGCCTTGGTGATCTCGTGGAAAACCACCCTGTCGGGGTCCTTCAGCTTCAGCGCCTGGGCGATGTGCCAGGCGATGGCTTCACCTTCGCGGTCGGGGTCGGCGGCGAGCAGGGTGCTGTCGGCCTTCTTGGACGCGGCCTGCAGCTCGCGGATCTGCTTCTCCTTGCCCTTGATGATCTGGTACTCGGGCACGAAGCCGCCCTCGATGTCCACGCCCGTCTTGGACTTGGGAAGGTCGCGGACGTGCCCCATGGAGGCGAGCACGGTGTACCCGGAGCCAAGGAACTTGGCCAGGGTGCGGGCCTTGGACGGCGACTCGACGATGATCAGGCGGTTCGGCATTTCAGTGAGAGTACGCGCCACAGCGCGGGGGGCGGCCGGCGGGCCACGGGCCGGCCGATGATAGCAACGGATGGGCGGGCGTCCCGGTCGGACGTGTGTCCGGCATCTCAGAAGGTACGCGCAACCCGCCCTCCCCAAACATCCGTCACAGCTCCGCGCAGGGTGAGAGTGGTCAGCGCTGCTGCCAGGTCGGCGGCCGGGACGCCCAGTGTGAGCGCGAGGTCGTCGGGGTGTACCGGGTCCGCGCCGATGACGGTCAGCAGGCGCGATAGCAACGGGTTGTCCCCGACCGCCCTGTGGGCGGTGGTGCTCGAGCCGGGTGGGCCGCCGGCCGTCGCGGTGCCGAGCGTCAGCGCCCGCCGGAGCTGGGGCGCCGCCTCGAACAGGTCGGAGATGCCGAGGTAGGGGCGCACCCCGTCGCGGATCAGCAGGTTGGTGCCGCGCGAGCCGGGCTGACGGATCGACCCCGGAACGGCGAGCACCTCCCGACCGAGGTCGGCCGCCCAGCGGGCGGTGCTCAGCGCCCCGCTCTTCTCGGACGCCTCGACGACCACCACCGCCTCACACAGCGCGGCGATCAGCCGGTTTCGGCGTGGAAAGCGCCAGGTGTCGGGCGGTGCATCGCCGCCGTCCTCCGACACCACGGCTCCGCGCTCGGCGATGTCGTCCCGCAGCCGGGCGTGCTCGGGCGGGTAGCAGCGTTCGATGCCGCAGCCGAGCACCGCGACGGTGAGTCCGCCGGCGTCGAGCGCACCGCGGTGGGCGGCGCCATCGACGCCGCGTGCCATGCCGCTGACCACCACCACCCCGGCGGCGGCGACCTGGAACCCGATGTCGCGAGCGGTCAGCAGACCACCGGGTGTCGGGCGCCTCGACCCGACCACGGCGACAGTCGGCGTGTCGGCGGCAGGGAGACCGCCGAGCACCCAGAGCTCGCCCGGCGGCTGCCGGAGATGCACGAAACGCTCGGGCCAGCCGACGTCGCCGGGGGCGACGCGCATGGCGGCGCTCATGAGGCCTCCTGCCCGCGAAAGGCCAACGCCTCGGCGACGTCGCGCTCGTCGACCTCCGGGGTGCCTCGCAGGTCGGCGATGGTCCGGGCCACGCGCAGGACCCGGAAGTAGCCGCGGCCGCTGAGCCGCATCCGTTCGCCGGCCAGCGCCAGAAGACGGCCGGCGGCGGCGGTCGGCGCCGCCAACCGTCGCAGCTCTCTGCCTTCGAGGCCGGCGTTGCAACAGGGTGAGCCGCTTCCTCGATGGCGATCGTGCTGGAGTGCACGGGCGACCTCGACGCGGGCGCGGATGTCGCACGAGCGTTCGGCAGCGGCCTCGCCGAACAGGTCGTCGAAGTGCTGCCGCGGAACGTGCACCACCAGGTCGATGCGGTCGCGGATGGGACCGCTCAGGCGGCTGATATACCCCGACAGCGCCTGCGGTGTGCACGAGCAGCCGACCTCGTCGCCGAGGTGGCCGCACGGACATGGGTTGGCCGCGGCTACCAGCATGAAGTCGGCCGGGAACGAGACGGCGCCACGCGACCGCACCACGGTGACGGACCTCTCCTCGAGCGGTTGGCGCAGCGCCTCGAGGTGGGAGCGCGGGAATTCGCACACCTCGTCCAGGAACAGCACGCCCCGGTGTGCAAGTGAGATTTCCCCCGGGTGAGCCAGACCGGTGCCTCCCCCGACCAGGCCGGCGCGTGAGGTGGAGTGGTGCGGCGCCCGGAACGGTGGGCGCGTAGCCGTGGGCGGACGCTCACGCAACGCGCCGCGCAGCGAGTACAGCGCGGCGACGTCGAGCGACTCGTCGCTGGTGAGGTCGGGAAGGAGTGACCCGAACGCTCGCGCCAGCATCGTCTTCCCGCTGCCCGGCGGACCGACGAGCAGCAGGTTGTGGCCACCTGCGGCCGCAACCTCGAGTGCGCGCTTGGCGGTCGCCTGTCCGCGGATGGCGGCCATGTCGGCAATGTCGGGAAGGGTCAGGGGAGCGCCGGGGACTGTCGGCGACAGTGGCGCGGTGCCATCGAGGTGCTCGACGCAGCGTTGCAGCGAGGAGACACCCACCACCTCCAGGGAATCGACCAGCGCGGCCTCCTCGGCGTTCTCGACCGCCACCATCAGCTGGCGCACGCCGGCGACACGCAGGCATCGCGCCATCGGCAGCACGCCGGCGACCGGGCGGACCGAGCCGTCCATGCCCAGCTCACCGATGAAGCCGCGGCTCCTGAGCTCGAGGCCGGGCGACCCGATGGCCAGCACAGCGATCGCGATCGGGAGGTCGAAGCCGGTCCCCTCCTTGGGCACCTCCGCCGGCGCGAGGTTGACCGTGAGGCGGCGGCTCGGGAAGGTGAAGCCGGAGTTGTTGATCGCTGTCTTGACCCGCTCCCGCGCTTCCTGGATCGCCCGGTCGGTGAGGCCAACGATGGTGAAGTTGGGGAGTCCGTTGGCCAGGTCGGCCTCGACGATGACCGGAACGCCGGCGAGGCCTCGGACGCTGCAGGCGATCGCACGGGCAAGCACCACAGTATTGTAGTACCTCTGGGATGTGTAGGTACGTGGCAGGCGACGCGGGCCTTGGTGTCCCCCCGACGAGACTGGAACCGGCCCTCGATCACTCACCCCGACGGCCCTGAGCGCCGCGTGCCCGATGCGATGCGGGCCGGCGCAGTCGTCCCCGAGTGCCGCGTCCTCGTCACTCCCCCCAAACCGCAGTTTGTGGATCTGCGTTCGCCCTTCGGCGGATCGCTGCGAGGTGCGCGAGCCTGCCACCTCGTCCAGCACAATTTGAAGTGCTCTGGGGTTTCGTCGTCGCCGTTCGTGTCTTCGAGCGTCGATCGACGTCAGGAACGCTCGGAGGGGCGATCCCTCGACAACCGCCAGGTCGAACCCGAGCCTTCCTTGGGCACCTCCGCGGGAGCCTGGTTGACGGTCACGCGCCGGGCGGGAACGTCGAAGCCCGCATTGCGGATCGCCGGTTTGACCCGCTCGCGTGCCTCTTGGATCGCCCGGTCGGTGAGCCGACATCGTGAAGGCCGGCAGGCCCAACTTCTCTGTGGGCTGCTTCAGGCGAACGCTCACGACCACGGCGCCCCCGACGACCACATCGGCGAGGACCTTCTGGAACCAGTCATCGACACTTGTGTTCGGCTCGGAGCACAATCCGACGACACACATCAGCCTGACGAGAAGAGAGGCGCCACATTGGGTATGCATCGGCGTTGGATACTGGTGGCGTCCGCCACCGCTGCGATCGTGCTCGGGCCGGTCGCCACATCGAGCGCATCGGCCGCGTCACCGACGTCCGTCGCGGCGTCGAGCGCGTCGTCGCACACCCAGCTCCGGCATCCGGCCTCCATCGTGCCGCTCCGAAATGCGAAGCGCGCCGCTCCGTTTGACCAGGTGTTCAGCAACCTGGACTACAACGGCGGCCCGGTCATGCCGTCGAATACGGACTACATGGTGCTCTGGAGCCCGAGCGGCGTGAGCGCCTACCCTGCCACCTACGTCTCGGGGCTCGAGCAGTACTTCAAAGACTTGGCCCACGACAACGGCGGCGTCCAGAACACCGATTCGACGTCGACGCAGTACCAGGACCTGACCGGCGCGTTCGCGCGCTACGCGGTGACGTTCGGCGGGGTATTGATCGACACCAACCCGTACCCGGCCGCCCAGTGCCCGGTGAACAGCCCGGTGGCCGCGTGCCTGACCGACCCCCAGATCCAGCAGGAGCTCGTCAAGTTCGTCGCCGCCAAGCACCTCACGACGGACCTGACCCACGAGTACTTCCTGCTCACGCCGCCCCACGTCGAGACGTGCTTCACCAACGACCCCACGACTGGGTTCGGCGGATGCTCGGCGGGCGAGGTGC
>JALYTM010000359.1 GCA_030854305.1 Candidatus Dormiibacterota bacterium | reverse complement strand
CCTCCCCTGGAGCTGGCGGTCTCTGGGGCGATCGCGGTCGGGGCCGTGCTTGCGGTCTGGCGGTGGGGAACCCCCTCCCCCGCGTGGGCGGCCGGCTGGCTCGGACTCGAACGGGCCGCGCACCGCGTCGTCGTCGACCCGGCTCTCGCGCTGGCTCGCAGTCTCGACCAGATCGACCGTCGTCTCGACCGCGGCGTGTGGGGGCTGGGTGGAGCCGTGACCGGGGCGAAGCAGGCGTCGGGATCGGGGGCGCAGCCTGAGCACGGCTGGCTCGACACCACATCCGCCCCCCGGGGCCTGGCCGGCCTTGCCGCACGGCTTGACCAGGCCCTCGACGACGCCGTGCACCGGCTGGCCGCCCGAGTCCGACTGCTCGGCAGGCTTGCCCGCCGCCCGCAGACCGGTCAGCTGCACCACTACTACCTGCAGGTGGTGGCGGCTCTCGCCGCCCTACTCCTGCTGCTCCTGCTTCCTCTGATGGTGAGGTGAACGTGCTCAGCCTGCTGGTCTTCCTGCCCCTGGTGGCCGCGATCGTGCTGGTCGCGGCTCCCCGGCTCGGCGACGCCACCGCCCGGTGGCTCTGGCTCGCCGTCGCCGCCGCCGAGGTGGTGGTCGTCGCGCTCGTCTGGGCCCGTTATACGACACCGGCGGCAGGGCGACTGGCGCTCGACCAACAGGTGGAGTGGATCCCCGGGGTTCGCAGCAGCTACCACGTCGGCGTCGACGGGCTCTCGCTGCCGCTGGTGGCCATGACAGCCGTGGTGTTCCTCGCGTGCGCCGTCTACTCGCTCAAGCAGGCGAACCGACCTCGGCTGCACGCCGCCCTGCTGCTCTCCCTCCAGTCCGTCAGCCTCGGCCTGTTCGTCTCGGCCGACCTCATCCTCTTCTTCGTCTTCTTCGACCTGTCGATCGTCGCGATGTACTTCCTTATCGCCGGCTGGGGGCACGCGAACGCGGCCCGGTCGGCGCTGCAGTTCTTCCTTTACACCTTCCTCGGCTCCCTCGCCCTACTCGTCGGATTCATCGGCCTCTACGTCTACGCCAAACCGCACACCTTCGACATGCTCGAGCTCACCGCCCAGCTGCCCCTCTCCGGCCAAGGCCTGCCCGGTGGCCTCGTGCTCGCCGCGGTGCTGCTCGGCCTCGCCGTCAAGACCCCGACCGTGCCTTTTCACACCTGGCTGCCGCCGGCGCACACCGACGCCTCCTCCGTCGGCTCGGCCGTCCTCGCCGCGGTGCTGCTCAAGATGGGCACCTACGGCTTCGTACGGATCGGCATGCCGATGCTGCCGCAGGCCTGGCGGGCCTGGGCGTGGGTGATCATCGTGGTCGGGCTCGTCTCGGTGCTCTACGGCGCGCTCGTCGCCCTGGCCCAGCACAACCTCAAACGGATGATCGCCTACACCTCCGTCAACCACATGGGCTACATCGTTGTGGCGGTCGGCGCCGCCGGCCTCGTCGCCGGCGACACCGCCCAGGCCAGGGACATCGCGGTCACCGGGGCGGTGACCCAGATGGTCAGTCACGGCCTGGTCACCGGCGCCCTGTTCCTGCTCGCCGGCACCCAGCACGACCGGGCCGGCACCTACGAGATGGGTCAGTTCGGCGGGTTGGCGGGGGCCGCGCCGCGCCTGGCGGGGCTGTTCGCGGTCGGGGCGTTCGCCTCTCTCGGCCTTCCCGCCCTGTCCGGGTTCATCGCCGAGTTCCAGATCTTCACCGGCGCCATCGCGGTGGCCCCGGTCACCGCGGTCGCGCTGCTCGGCATCCTCATCACCGCCGCGCTGTTCCTGCGGGCCCTGCAACGGGTCTTCACCGGCGAGCTGAGCGGCAAAGCAGTCGGGTTCACCGACCTACGGGGACGCGAAGTGGGGGCGACCGGCATCCTGTTGGCTCTGTCGCTGCTCATCGGCGTCTACCCGGCGCCGCTGCTCGCGGTCATCGAACCGGCCGCCTCCACCGTCGTCAGCCTGCTCGGACGCTGACCCGTGGAGCCCTCCATGCGGCCGCTGCTGCTGCTGCCCGAGATCCTGCTGTTCGCCGGCGGGCTGGCCGCGCTCATAAGCGGATCCTTCCTGGCCCGGGACCGCCAATGGGTCACCCGAATCATCGCCGCAGTCG
>JALYTM010000078.1 GCA_030854305.1 Candidatus Dormiibacterota bacterium | reverse complement strand
TTGCAGGGCTGGCCGCCGCCGGGCTGCAGACACTGATCACCAGCAGCGAGCCGCTGCCCGACACCCTGCCCCCGGGCACCCGTCGGTTCGAGGTGGTGGCCGGGTCGGTGAACGTGGTGGCGGGCTGATGGATCACATCTCCGAGCTGATCGACCCCGCCCTGCGTGGCCTGGGCATCCGTGGACGCGTCCGCGAGACGCAGGTGCGCGAGATCTTCAACGACCTGGTGGGGCCGGCTCTGGCACCGATGTGCCGTGCCCTGACCCTTGAGCGCGGAGTACTGGTCATTGGCGTCAGCAACACAGCGCTCAGCCACCAGATCCACCTCGACTCTGTCCAGCTCATCGCGTCGCTGAACGAAAGGCTCGGCGCCGAGGCGGTACGTCGCCTGCGTTTCACCACGCTGAGCGGCTGAGCATGCCCGGCGGCGGACGCTAGCGCGCGGTGGCGGCCTGTCCCTCGAACTGGGTGCGGTACAGCTCGGCGTAGACACCGCCGGCGGCGAGCAGCTCGGTGTGCGTGCCCCGCTCGACGACGTGACCGTTGGCCACCACCAGGATGAGGTCCGCGTCGCGCACCGTCGACAGCCGGTGCGCGATCACCAGCGACGTCCGCCCGCTCAGCGCGCGCTTCAACGCTTCCTGGACGGCCGCCTCCGACTCCGAGTCGAGGTGTGCGGTGGCCTCGTCGAGGATTACGATGTCGGGCGCCTTGAGCAGCAGGCGCGCGATTGCGATGCGCTGCTTCTCGC
The DNA here is from genome assembly GCA_030854305.1 of Candidatus Dormiibacterota bacterium. Lineage (GTDB taxonomy): Bacteria > Chloroflexota > Dormibacteria > Aeolococcales > Aeolococcaceae > Aeolococcus. The sequence continues at coordinate 6,142 of JALYTM010000078.1, read as the reverse complement.
CACCGGAGAGCCGGTAGCCGCGGTCGCCCACCAGCGTGTCGAGGCGGTCCGGCAGCGACTCGACGAGGTCGAGGATCTGCGCGGAGCGGAGTGCATCCTCGATCTCGGCGTCGGTCGCGTCCGGCTTGGCGTACGCGAGGTTGGAGCGGATCGTCTCGTGGAACAGGTGAGCGTCCTGGGTGACAACGCCGACGGTGGCACGGATCGACTCCAGCGTGGCCTCGCGCACGTCGATGCCGTTGATGCGCACCGCCCCGGCGCGGACGTCGTAGAGCCGTGGCACGAGATGGCTGATGGTGGTCTTGCCGGCACCGGACGGACCGACCAGCGCCACCAGCTGTCCGGGCTCGGCGGTGAACGAGACGTCAAACAGCACCTGCTGGTTGGACGTCTTCTCGAGGACCGCAACGGATTCCAGCGAGGCGAGTGACACCTCCTCGGCGCTCGGGTACCGGAAGTCGACGTGGTCGAACTGGATGGTCGCCGGCCCCCGCGGAATCGGAGTGGCATCGGGCGCCTCGGCGATCATGGGCGGGAGGTCGAGCACCTCGAAGACGCGGTCGAAGCTGACCAGCGCGGTGAGGATGTCGACCTGCACGTTCGACAGGGCGGTCAGCGGGCCGTACAGCCGCGTGAGGTAAGCGGTCAGGGCGACAACGGTGCCCACCTGCAGCACGCCGCGGGCGGCCATCACCCCGCCGAGCCCGTACACCAGGGCGGTGGCGAGCGACGCGGTCAGCAGCAGCGAGGTCATGAACACGCGCGCGTACATTGCCTGCTGCACACCGATGTCGCGGACGCGGCGAGCCTTGGCGGCGAAGCCGCGCACCTCGTCGGCGGGATGGCCGAACAGCTTCACCAGCAGCGCGCCCGAGACGTTGAAGCGCTCGGTCATGGTCGTGTTCATCTTGGCGTTGAGGTTGTAGGACTCACGGGTGATGCCGGCAAGGCGGCGGCCCACGAACCGTGCGGGCAGGATGAACACCGGGAGTAGGACCAGCGACAGCAGGGTGATCTGCCAGGACAGGTAGAACATGGCGACCAGCGTCACGCTCACGCCGATCACGTTGCCGACCACCGACGAGAAGGTGTCGGTGAACGCCTGCTGGGCGCCGAGCACGTCGTTGTTGAGACGGGAGATCAGCGCACCGGTCTGGGTGCGGGTGAAGAAGGAGATCGGCATCTCCTCGATGTGCGCGAACACCTTGGTGCGCATGTCGAAGATCAGCCCCTCACCCACCCGCGAGGAGATCCACCGTTGCGACAGGCCGAGCACCGCGTCGAGGATTGCGAGGCCGGCCACCGACCCGGCGAGAACGATCACCAGGTTGGAGTCGTGGCCGAGGATGCCCCGGTCGATGATCAGCTTGAAGAGGAGCGGGTTGGCGGCGCCGATGACGGCGTCGATGACGATCAGCACCAGGAAGACCGCCAGTGCTCCACGGTACGGCCGGGCGAAGCCTGCGATGCGCCGGGCGATGCCGGGGGTCAGCTTGTGGTCGCGGACCTTCTCCTCGCTCCGCATCGAGTGCATAAGACCCCACCCGCCGCGCTGCATCCCCATCGATTCAGCCCTTGGTGCGGTGGTGTGTCATTGATCCAACTCTTGCACGTTCGCGGCTCCGATCGGCTTGGATGGGGCGGCGACCGGGTCGTTGGACCCCGTCCGGGCCGCGCGGGCAACGCCTGCCGAAGGCGGGCGACGAGTGGCCAGGAAGGAACCGAGAAGGATCAGAGCGAAGCCGACCCCGGCTCCGACGGTGAGCGGTTCGCCCAGCACCACCACGCCCAGCAGCAGGGCGACGGCCGGGTTGACGTAGGTGATGACGGTGGCGCGCACCGGTCCCAGCTCCGCGATCAGTTCGAAGAAGAGCAGGAATGCCAGCGCCGTGCACACCACCCCCAGCGTCCCCACCGCGAGGAGGACCGAGGTCCGGGGCAGGTGCGCGGGCATCTGGGCGATGCCGATGGGCGCGTACAGCACGGCGGTGAGCGCCAGCGACACCGCCACCACGCCGATCGAGGGCAGCCCGACCAGGCGGCGGGCGATGATCACCGGGCCGCTGGCATAGCCCACGGTGACGATCCCGATCTCGACGAACGCCACGGGGTCGCTGTGCGAGACGTCGAGCCCCACCAGGGCGGCCACCCCGCTGAAGCCGACCAGCAGGCCGGCGGCGCGGCGCAGGTCGAGCCGATCCTCGCTGCCGAGGGCGAGGGCCAGGACCGCGCCGACGAAGGGGACGGCGGCGACCAGCAGGCCGCTCAGGGAGCTGGACAGGCGTTGCTCGGCGTATGCGAGCAGCAGCCATGGCACGGCCAGCTCGACGACCGTGAACAGCAGCACCCACCGCCACCGGCGGAGCAGCGGGCGAACCTGGCCGCGTCCGACAGCGATCGGGAGCAGGACGAGCGCCCCGATACCGGTGCGTAGGAGGACCAGTGAGGGCGGGGTCAGCTCACCGACTGCCACCTTGATGAGCAGGTAGGGAACACCCCAGATCGCACCCATGGCCGCGAACAGCAGCCAGCCCCGGCGGGTCATCGACCGGGCCGGGTCCAGGGTTCGGACGGGCCCGGGGAGCCCCTACGGGACACGCACCGGCATGATGATGCAGAGGTAGTCGTCGCGGCCGGAAGGTCGGATCACCCCGGGCTGCAGAGAGCCGTTGAAGCTCAGTTGCACCTCGTCCGAGTCGAGAACGCTGAGAGCGTCGAGCATATAGCGGGCGTTGAAGGCGATCTGTACGTCGTCCCCGTTCACGTTGGCGCTGAGCGGGGCCTCGTCGTCGCCCACCTCCGCGGTCTGCGCCACCAAGGTCAGCGTGTTGTCGCCGACGCGGAGACGGACCGGGTTGGCGGCGTCGCGCGCCAGCACCGATGCGGTCTTGGCCTCGCGCAGGAGCGACGCGGTGGGCAGTCTCACGGTGGTGGCCGACTCGCTGGGGATCACCTGCGCGTAGTTGGGGTAGTTGCCCTCGATCAGGCGCGAGGAGATCTCCACGTCCTTGAGGCTGAAGAACACCTGGTTGCGCTGCTCGCTGAAGCTGATGGCCACGGTCGGCCGCGTGGGGTTGACGGCGCGGGCAACCTCGCTGAGGTGGCGTGAGGGAACGATCACCGAGCCCGAGAACGGCTTCTCGCCGATGACGGTCACGTCGAGCGTCTTCACCGCCAGGCGATGGCGATCGGTGGCGGCGAGCTTGAGCTGCGATCCGTCGACGTGGAACAGGACACCGGTGAGGACGGGTGACGCCTCGTCGCCACTGGCGGCCATGGCGGTCTGGGTCACGGCGTTGGCGAACACCGCCGCATCCAGCTCGATGGTGGCGCCGGCGTCATGGGTCGGCAGTGGCGGGAACTCCACCGCGTCGATGCCGTGCAGGTTGCTGCGATGGACGCCACAGCTCAACCGCAGCACCTGCGTGGCCGGGTCGAGCTCGAGCGTGCAGCGGGCTTCGGCGAGCGAGGCCACGTACTCGGCGAGGAGGCGAGCGGGCACGGTGATCCGGCCGTCGAGCTCCACCTCCGCGGGAACGGTGGCGGCGATGGTGAGGTCGAGGTTGGTGGCTGTAACCCTCAGCCCGTTGTCAGACGTCTCGAGCAGCACGTTGCTGAGCACCGGCAGCGTGGAACGCGGCGACACGGCGCGGGAGACGAGGGACAGCGCTGCGCTCAGCGCGGACGGGGAGACGGAGCACTTCATGCGGAGCAGGACCTCGCTGTGCATTGGTTGTCACCAGCCACGTCAAGAGTGAGCGGCGAGTCTAGAGAACAGTAGTAGCCAGTAGTGGTGGGCATAACAGGGACAAGTGGCAGGAGTCGTGACCGCAGCAGGGAAATCGAAAAGGAAAACCTGTGCACAAGCCTGCCGTGCTCGGGTGCGTCGTGCACCGTGCTCGCGGCGGGGCGGCCGGCGCACAGGTTTCCCCGCCACTGTCCACAGGTCTCACGGCTCATCGGATCAGTGCGAGTGGAGTCGCTGGCGGATCTGTCGCAGGTCGCCCTGGAGACGGGCATCCTCGAGAACCAAATCGGTGATCTTCTCGATGGCGTGCAACGCGGTGGTGTGGTCGCGGCCGCCGAATGCCGACCCGATCACCGGGAGCGACGACTCGGTCTCCTCGCGCGCGATGTACATGGCCACCTGTCGAGGGAAGACGATGTGCTTGTCGCGACGCTTGCCCTTCATCTCCTCGAGGGAGATGTTGTAGTGCTTGGCGACCGTCTCCTGGATCACCTCGATGCTCACCGGGCTGCTGTCACCGACCGGGATGATGTCCCGGAGGATGGTCTGCGCCGCCTCGAGCGTCACCGCCTGACCGGCGATCGACGCGTGTGCGAGCACGCGGATGAGCGCGCCCTCCAGCTCGCGGATGTTCCTCTGGATCTTGTGGGCGATGAAGCTGCAGACCTCGTCGGGCACCAGCGAACTGTGCGCACCGAGCTTGGTGTTGAGGATGGCGAGGCGGGTCTCGAAGTCCGGCGGCTGGATGTCGGCCATCAGGCCGCCCTCGAAACGGCTGCGCAGCCGGTCCTCGAGCGTGGGGATGTCCTTGGGTGGACGGTCGCTGCTGACCACGATCTGCTTCTGGATGTCGTGGAGTGCGTTGAACGTGTGGAAGAACTCCTCCTGGGTGCGGTCCTTGCCGGCCAGGAACTGGATGTCGTCGATGAGCAGTACGTCGACGCTGCGGTAGCGCGTGCGGAAGTCGTGCGTCCGGTTCTCCTGGATGGACGCGATCATCTCGTTCATGAACTTCTCGGAGGTGATGTACGCAACTTTCGGAGGCCGGCGATGGCCCTCGCGCACCGCCGAGCCGATGGCGTGCATGAGGTGCGTCTTGCCGAGGCCCACGCCTCCGTACAGGAAGAGCGGGTTGTAGGCCTTCCCGGGCGCGTCGGCCACCGCCCTGCACGCGGCGTGGGCGAAGCGGTTGTTGTTGCCCACCACGAACGTGGCGAAGGTGAAGTTGGGGTTGAGACGCGACGCGTTACTGCCATCGATGGCCGGTTCTCGGACGACGCCGTAGCTCGGCTCGGGCGCGTCCGCGATGGGCGCCGGCTCGTCGAGCGGGGGGATCGCGGCGGGGTCGACCGTGACCAGCACGTCGCAGTCGTGGGACAGCAGGCCGCTGAGGATCTCCCGGATCACCGGGACGTACTTCTCCCGCACCCAGTCGCGGGCAAGCCGAGTGGCGACGCCGATGGTAAAGGTGTGGCCGTCGCTCTCGACCAGGATCGCCTTGGCCAGCCACGTCTCGTAGCCGGGGCGGGCGAGCTGGAAACGCAGTTCCTCCTGCGCGACCTGCCAGATCTGTTGCCCATCGGTGATGGCGAAGGGACGGGCATCAGCATCGGCCGACGCCTGCGCATCCACGTGTCGTGGAATACCCGTTGCAGACAAAACGTCTCCTGGTTGTCCCCGCGCCGCTGCCCGATCCCCCGCTGCCACCCCCTTGTGCACAGGTTGTGCACAGTGGTGGATAACGCGTGGATAGCGATACGACGGAACGATGGCTGTGACGACGCTGGAGGGGACGTTTCGCCGGACCGCCCGTCAGTCTAACAACGAGGCGGAGGCCTCACAACGTCCGGCGCCGGGGACTTCCGGCGCCGCCGCGCTGCTATACTCCGTCGGCTACTCCATCGACCGGAGACACCCTTGCCGCCGCCTTCGGCGTGCCCTCCCTCCCGGTCGTCGGATCCTGTTCTGGAGCCCACGCCATCAAGCGCACCTACCAACCCAAGAAGAAATATCGGCGCAAGACACACGGGTTTCGCATCCGCATGTCGACGCCGGGCGGACGCCAGGTGCTCAAGGCGCGCCGCCGCAAGGGTCGCAAGCGCCTCACACCCGCGCCTCCACGGTGATCTCGCGGCATCGCCTGCGCGGGCGAGGTCGCTTTGCCGCCGTCAGGGCCGCGGGAGCCCGCGCCTCCGCCGGCTCGGTTCGCGTCACCGTCGCGGCCAACCGGAGTGACCACGCCCGCATCGGGTTCGCCTTGCCCGGTCAGGCCTCCGCGGTGGCGCGCAACCTGCTCCGGCGCCGTCTCCGGGAGGTGATCCGCCCGTTGCTCACCGAGCTGGCCGGGTGGGACGTGGTCGTCGCCGTCCCTGCGGGCAGCCCCCAGGTGCCGTT
>JALYTM010000358.1 GCA_030854305.1 Candidatus Dormiibacterota bacterium | reverse complement strand
ACGGTGCGCTGCCATGCGCCGGGGCAAGGGTGGTGCCGCTGACGGGGACGGATGCAAATGGGTTGCCCTTTTCCGTACCGACCGACCAGCACGGACCGCAGTGCTCGCTGGCTTGGGTGGATGACCCTTCGCGAGCGGACCAGCGCAACACCTGACTCTGAAAGCGGCGGCCGCCGCTCGCCGCCACCATGGGCTCCGTGCACGAGCGGCCGGGCGCAGGGTCGAACCGCATATGTCCGCCCGGGTCGAACGGCACTGGCCGGAGCCGATGGCGATCCCTCAAGATCCCCGTGGTTGGCGGGATCGCCATCGACAGTCCTGAACCGCAGGCTCGCTGAGGAGAATCCATGGACGCGCCAGCACCCTACTTTCAGTGGGGATTCATCCAGATCTCGCTGCCCAACCTCGTGGTCATCGTGGTGATGCTGCTTCTTTTCGCGCTCGCGCTGGTGCTTCCCTTCCCGGGACACGGTGGTGCGCGCGGCAAAGACGCGAGCAAGCAATGACCGTCGCCGAGCATCCACCGACGAGGCCGGAGCCGCCCGCACCGGTGCCGTCCGAGCCCGTCGTCGAGTCAGGAGGCTGGACCGGCGCCGCGGCCGGCTGGCTGCAACGCCGCCTGCCCATCACCAAGCTGCTGCCTACCCGGCAGCCGTACTACATCGGCTCCTGGGTCTACGTGTTCGGCGTCGTCACCATTGCGGCACTTGCCTGGGTCGTGGTGAGCGGTGTTGTGCTGGCGTTCTTCGGGCCGCAGTGGTGGCATGTTTCGGCCACCGGGCGGTTCGTCAACAGCCTGCACTTCTGGAGCATCCAGCTCTTCTTCATCTTCATGGTGCTGCACCTCTGGGGCCAGTTCTGGGCGGCGGGCTGGCGCGACGGACGCGCGCCCACCTGGATGATCGGCGCGGTCATCTTCCTGATCAGCATCGTCACCGCGTTCACGGGCTACATCTCGCAGCAGAACCTCGACGCGCAGTGGATCGCCGTCAACGCCAAGGACGCGATCAACGCCACCGGTGCGGGCGCCTTCTTCAACCCGCTCAACTTCGGCCAGATGTACGGGCTGCACGTGATGCTGCTGCCCATCGCGGTGACGCTGCTCGTGGTCCTGCACGTCATCCAGGTGCGCCTGCGCGGTGTCGTGGCTCCCATTGGCGCAACCGATGCCGACCTGGTTGAGAGCGGCGCCGCCGTGTCGCGATGAGGCGGCGCGCACGCGGCCCTGATCCGGAGCGCTTCCGCACTGTCCGCTACGACCTGCTCAAGGAGCTGGCCGTCGCCATGGCTGTGATCACCGTCGTGGTCGTCGGACTCTCCGTGGTGCTGTCGTCGCCTGACGTCAAGGCCGACACCATCCAGCGCTGGGCGCAGGAGGACCCCGTCGACTTCGTCACCACGGCGACCGACGAGCTCGCCGGCGCCAGCCTCAGCGCGCAGTACGGGCCGCCGTACAACAACGGCACCGCCTCGATCCAGAGCTGGTGGGTGCTGCACCCGGAGGAGTGGCTTGGCGTGCACCAACCGGTGGACAGCGTCAACCAGTTCGTGCTCGACCCGCTCACGAAGGCATCGGCAGGCGACGCCACGCTGGCGGCCGCGCTGACCGCCTTCAACGGCAGCGGCGCCGACAAGCAGACGGCGTGGCTCACCGCGTACACCACCGCGCTCGGCAACGCCACCACCGACGGTACAACCGTGAAGGTGGCCGACGGTGACTACGGGCCTGTGCCGACGTTGATGAGCAGTGAGCTCGCCGTGGCCCGCACCGGTGGCCTCGACGGCCTGCTGCTCGCCGGCACGGGCACCTTCTATCAGACCGACTACACCGCCCCGCTGCTCTTCATGGGCGACGGCGGCCATCTCTCCGGGCTGGCAGAACAGCAGAAGCTGCTCGGCACCCAGTGGGGCGTCATGAACGAGACGGGACGGTATCCCGGCCAGGCGTGGCTCTGGCTGTTCCAGATGTGGTACCAGATCCCGCCCTACAACACCTCGGCCAACGTCGACCTGCTGGTGGTGCTGACCATGGGCGTGCTCAGCCTGGCGCTGGTGTTCCTGCCCTTCATCCCCGGCCTGCGTGACATCCCTCGCTGGATCCCGGTGCACCGGCTCATCTGGCGCAGGTTCTACGCGGAGCAACGC
>JALYTM010000357.1 GCA_030854305.1 Candidatus Dormiibacterota bacterium | reverse complement strand
CAGGATGTCCTGCCGCGTGTGCCCGCTGTGCGCCGTGACGTCCGTGACGAACGCTATGAGGGTGAGACCGCCTAGCAGCAGCACCTGCCGGCGCAGACCCGAGGACGTGGCGCCAATCCTACGACCCAGTTGCGCGAGGCGGGCCAGCCACGGCAACACGGCGTAGAAGGACAACTCCACCGCCAAGGTCCACATCTGGGTGAGCGAGGAATCGGAGTTGTGCCCGTTGTAGTCCTGCACAAGCAGCAGGTAGCTCGCAATGCCGCTGCCGCTGGGCCGGTGCGCGGTCAACCACAACAGCGTGACAACGACGGCCACCCAGTAGGCCGGCAGGATGCGCAGCGCACGACGCAGGTAGAAACGCGCCGTTCGAGGTGCGGGCGACCCGTGCAGGGCCGACCCAACGAACGGGCTGTACAGCAGGTAGCCCGATAGCAGGAAGAACAGGGTCACCCCGAAGTCGAGCCGCGCCAGGATGGGGCCGAGCACGCCACCGCCCAGCGACGCGCCGCTATTGAACCCGACGTGCGTCGCGACCACCCCGAAGGCGGCAAGGGCTCGTAACCCGTCGAGCGCACCGACGTGCCGACGTGTCGGGGCAGGCACCGCGACAACGTCCGGCGGGGTCGTCGTCGTGGTCATCGGCGCGCCGGGATGAAGGGTGCGCCGAGCACGACGTTCCCGAGGCAGACATGGGCGGCGGGGCTCTCGCTCTTGAAAACGACCGAGACGACCGAGGGCGCCTCCACGCGCAGCAGTGCCGCGCCGAGGGTCACCGGCAGGAACACCCGCGGGCCCTCCACCGGCGCCACGAGGCGACCGTCCTTGGTGAGCAGGTAGACCCGCAGCGTCGACGGGTTCTGCTGCAGGTACTCCAGCCGCAGGAAGCCGTTGACCTGGTTCTTAAGCTCAGGCGTCACCGGAAGTCGCCACGTACCCACGCCGTGTGCCACCACGGCGCACAGGTTGGCACGGGGCTGGCGCCCCCGGGCCGCGGGAACGATGTTGGCAGGGTGCAGCGCGCCGCGTTCGTCGGCGAGCAGCAGCTGGGTGTCGGTCTGATCGAACCGGGCGCGTGCGTCGGTCCAGCCGAGCAGCCGCGAGATCAGCATGGTGGGGCCGAATACCGCGGGCAGGACAGCGGCCGACACGGACGTGTCGTAGAGATTGACCGATGGCCCGGCCGCTGAGACGGCTCGGGTCAACCGGTTGACGTACGGATGGGTCGGGTCCTGCACCCACCGCTGCTCGAAACGCACAGCCGAGACCACGGCGTTCACGACCAGCAGCACGGTGACGACGGCGACTCCGGCCCGCAGTAGATGAAGACGACCGGAGCGACGCGGCGCGGAGCCGCCGTCGGCCGGGTGATCGGCGCGCATGGCGCGCATTCGTGCCAGGCTGCCCGGCTTCGCGCGGCGGGTCTGCGAGCCGACCGGTTGTCGGGCGTCAGCCGGGGTGCGCTCGGCTGCGACTCTTCGTGCGATCTCCGATGCCGTCGACGGGAGCAGCGCTAGAGCGACACCGAGCACGAGCGTGAGCGTCACGTCGAAGCTGTAGCGGATGGTCGTCGCGAGCAGGTCGCCGTAATCCTGGTAGCGGCCGATCGCCACCAGCCCGGTGCCGACGACGATGGACACCACGGGAAGCGACCACGCCCACAGGGACCGGGCGCGGGTGCGCCGCCAGCCGGCCACGAGCAGACCGGCGACGAGAACCTGGGCAGCGATCTGCAACCACAGCGGCGGCGCGGTGAATGACACGAACACTCCCCGCGTCGATGCCCAGGTGAACGGGCCGCCGAGCAGGGCCGGGCTCGCCGTCTGCCACCATGCCGTGCTCACGACGCTGCGCAGTTGACCGGCGGTGATGCTGCGGGCGCTGCCGCCGTAGTGGTGTAGGACGAAGTAGACGACGAACAGGACCGCCGGCGTCGCGATCAGCAGCCAACCCCGCCATCGGGCGAGGACGGCGCGGATCCGCTGTCGCGGCGTGCCGGTGGTCAGATACCCGAGGGAGATCACCGGCAGCAACAACCCGATGATCGCGGTCTTCTCCCAGAAACACATGCCGACGAACAACGCCAGCCCCGCATAGCCGGCGTCACGCAATCGGCCCGTCACGGTGTGCCGGACGTGGTGGTGCAC
>JALYTM010000356.1 GCA_030854305.1 Candidatus Dormiibacterota bacterium | reverse complement strand
GCGACGACGTCGATGAGCAGCTGACCGCCGCTGTCGGGGACGGGCAGGTCGGCGGCGCGAAGACCCTCCGGCCCGTCGAGTGCCTCCACCCGCTGCGCTCGCATGGGCCGGGATGATCGCACGGGCCGCGTCGCACCGTGCGCTCAGCCCGGCGCGTACCTGCTGACCGTGCCGCCACTCCCGGTGATCACCAGGGATGAGCCCGGCGCGCACGTGTACGAGTCCGTGGCCGACCCGGGGTGCTGGGTCTGCAGCACGGTGCTATTCCTGGAGAGCGTGAGCGTCAGCGGAGTGGGCTGGTCGAGGTTGACATTGAGGCGTCCACCGGTCGCGCCGACGGTGCCAGTGGCCGTTCCCGACTGCGTCACCGAGTAGGCGCTGCCGTCGGCGGCGATCCCGGCCAGCGGCGCCGTGTGGGCGTCGTCGGTGCGGAGGCCGCCGCCCGCAGTGATGGTGAGCACCTCACCCGCGCCGCCGCTGAGCATCACCCGCGAACCCGCGACGGTGATGGTGCCGCTGATTTTCACGCTGGTCCATGTACCCACCAGACAGCGGTCGAACGTCGCGGGGGGGCGGTCGGCGTGGTGCCGGCCGGCGACGAACCGCAGGAGCAGATCGCCCCTGAGGCGACCAGCGCAGTCGTGATCGCGGCCACGCTGCGGGTCATTCCCATCCTCCAGTCCGCCTGTCGCCGAACACCCCTGCAGAGCGCTGCGGCGGCTTGCGCCAGGCGGCCGACTGTACCACCGGCCTTTCGCGACCACCCCCTGTCCCCGCCCTCTTCGTCCCCGGCAGCGGCAGCAGGCGCCGACTGCTCGGACTTTGGGGGCGGCGCTTGCGCCACAATGGGACTGCGGTCACCGCCGCGGCGTCTCGTCTCGTCTCGCGTCACCCGGCCCGCGTCGACCAGGGCCGCAGGAGGAATGGTCACCGTGATGGAGATGACCCCAGCAGCGGGCGGAGCCGACGTTCCGCCCCGCAGCGCCTCGTTCGAAGAGAAGGTGGCGTACTACCGCTCGCAGCACACCACCCCCGGGGTGCGCGCCACCCACCTCGTCGGCATCCCCGCCGTGGCGGCTGCCCTGCCCTTGATCGCCGCCCGTCCCCGGGTCGGAGTGCCGCTCTTCCTGGGCGGCTGGGCGCTCCAGGTCCTGGGCCACAAGGTCTTCGAGAAGAACAGCCCGGCGCTCACCAAGGGCCTCTTCACGTACCAGTTCTGCGGACTGGCGTTCTGGTGCGAGGAGATGGCCGATCTCATCGCGGGGCGCTCGCCGTTGACGGGCGGCCAACGCTCGGACGATCACGATGACCTCGGGGACGTTGCCGGCATCCCGGTGGGAGACTTCGCCCAGGTCCGCTGAGCGTCTGCAATCGAGGTCAGTGGAGCGCGATGAGCGCGACGGCTGCGGCAGCGAGGACCAAGCCGGCGCCCTGCTGACGGGCGACGCGTTCCTTGAGCACACCGCGCGCCAGCACAAGGGTGGTGGCCGGATACAGCGAGCTGATCACCGCCACGAGCGCGAGCAGACCGCGGTGGGTGGCCAGCACATAGGCGAGGTTGGCCGCGAAATCGGTGACCCCGGCGATCACCGACAAGCGCAGCGCGCCCCCACTCGGCAGTGTTGCGGTGCCGCGCATCGCTGCAACCGCTGTGAGCACCAGCAGGATCAGCACCGACGAAGCGCGCTGGCCGACGAGCGGCCAGGCGCCGCCGTTCGAGCCAGTCTGCGCGAGCAGCACGTAGAAACCGCCGAAGCTGACCCCCGCAGACAGGGCTGAGATGAGCGCTCCGCGGCGCAGCCGTGTGCCGCCGTGCGTCGGTTCGCGGCTGATGAGGAACATCGCCGGGGCGGCGAGGACGATGCCGGTGACGGCAAGTGCTCCCGGACGCTCGCCGCGGGCGACACCGACCACGACCGGCACCACTGCGCTGAGAACCGCGGTCAGCGGCGCGACCACCGACATCGGACCGATCGCCAGCCCGCGGTACAGCAGAACGACGCCGAGAAGACCGACGGCTCCGGCGGCCACGCCCCACGCCATGTCGCTGGCGCTGTACGTCGATCCCGGCAGGAGCGCGACGGCGAGCACGGCAAGCAGGAGGCTGAACGCGTTGCTGACCAGCACCACGGTGATCGCGGTGACAC
>JALYTM010000077.1 GCA_030854305.1 Candidatus Dormiibacterota bacterium | reverse complement strand
GCCCGGCACTGCTGGCCAGCACGGTGGTGGTGGTGACCGTCTCGCAGGTGCCGAAGGCGACCTGGCCGGCGTCGCGGGCGGCGTCGCACACGGTGGCGACCGCGTCGGCACGTTGCTCGGGGGAGAAGCCGGCCGTCGCCTCGCTGTACCCGGTCTCACTGTCGCCGCCGCCGTCCGGCGTCAGCAGCGGCACCGGTGCTCCGCGTGGCGACGCGGCACGGACCCTCTCCGCGGAGTCGACGATGGACGCGGCCACCTGATCGTCCGCGCCCTGCACCTCGACCACGCCGGCACGCCCGTCTCGGATCACGCGCAGGCGAATGCGGACGGTGGTGTCGGCGACGTTCTGGTGGATGGCTCCGTTGGCGAAGCGGGTCAGCGCCGTTGCCGTGGCGCTGATGGTCGCCTCGGCCTGCGTGCCCCGCGGCACGCGGGAGATCACCGCGTCGGCGAGGCCGAGCAGCTCCTCGGGCGAGCGGGACTGCATGCTCACGCGGGACGCACGGCGACGTTGCGAAAGCGGCACGGTGCGGCCGCGTGGCCCACGTGCATGCCCTGCGAGGGCTGTCCCTTGCCGCAGTTGATGACGCCGTACATGGCCCATTCATGCGGGCCACCCACAGCATCGCACGAGTTCCAGAACTCCGGGGTGCTGCCGCTGTACAGCGGGTTGCGCACCATGCGGACGATTTTGCCGTCGCGGATCTCCCAGCCGACCTGGGTGCCGAACTGGAAGTTGAGGCGGCGGTCGTCGATGCTCCACGACCGGTTGGTCTGCAGGTATACGCCGTGCTCGGTACCGGCGATCATCTCCTCGAGGCTTGACGTCCCCGGTTCGAGGTTGATGTTGGTCATGCGGATCAGGGGCAGCCGGTTCCAGCTCTCGGCGCGGACGGTGCCGCCGCTCGGACGGCCGAACTGGACCGCCGTCTCGCGCGACGTGAGGTAGCCTGTGAACAGCCCGTGGTCAATCAGCACGGTGCGCTGCGCGGCCACACCCTCGTCATCGAAGCCGAACGTGCCGAGGCCGCGGGGGGCCGTGGAGTCGGCGGTGATGGTCACCGCCTCGCTGCCGTAGCGGAAGCGGTCGAGCATCTCCGGCATCAGGAACGACGTGCCCGCGTAGGCCGCCTCGTAGCCCAGCACACGGTCCAGCTCGGTGGGGTGCCCGCACGACTCGTGCACCTGGAGGGCCGCCTGGGTGGGGTCGAGAATCAGCGTCATGGAGCCGGAAGGACAGAGGTCGGCACGGAGCAGCGCCACCGCCTCGTCGGCGCCCTGGCGCGCGTGTCCCACCAGGTCCATCTCCTCGATCGTCTCCCAGCCCGCGCAGAGCTGCTGACGGCCGAAGCTGTTGGGGTAGCTGCGCGTCTGCACCTCACCGTCGCGGGCTGCGGTGGCGCTCAGCCCGCCACCGGTCTCGGTGATTGTCTGCTCGATCCGGCTGCCCTCGCTGCTGGCGAAGAGTTGGTGCCGGCGTTCGGCAGCCAGCTCGCCCTCGCGACTGACCACACCGGGCACGTCCATGGCCGCGTCCGCCGCCAGCAGCAGCTCCAGCTTGCGCTCGATGGAGACGCCGAACGGGTCGATCCGCGTGGGCGTGGTGTACACAGCGTCGATCACCTGGACGGGGGCCAGCCGCACCCCCGCCACGGCGGTCCGCGCCGACGCCCGCGCCAGCCGCACCGCCAGTCGCGCCGCCTCCTCGAGGCCGGCCGCGTCGGTCCGCTGAGTGCCCGCGAAACCCCAGGCCCCGTCGACGAGAACGCGCACGCCGACGCCGCTGTCCTCGAACTGGCTGACCACGTTGACCGCCCCGTTCTTGACGGTGAGCGACTGGACGGTGCGCTCCACCACCCGGCAGTCCGCGTACGACGCGCCCGCGGCAGTCGCCGCGTCGAGCACGCGGTCAGTGACGTCCTCCATAGGAAGGAGCATGACATGAGGGTCGCCGAGTGAGGCGCCCCGGGGGGCGACGCACCAACGGTCGGCCTCCCGCCCGGCTGCCACGGACAGTGAAGCCCATCAATTTCGCGGCAGCGGGGAGTGTCGGAGACCACGTGTGATGACCGGTACCGCGGGGTATGACCTATGCGGCCCGCGTGAGACGGCCATCATCGACACCGGGAGTGTCCCACGTGCCTGTATTTCTTCGCTGGCTATTGGTCGACCTGCTGGTCATGCGGATCCTGCGCCACCGGAGGGTTCGCCCCTACATCGACCGCGCCTACCCGGTGGTGTCGCAGTACTCAGGCCGCTTCGACCGCCGCGTCTCCCCGGCCATGGGAGGCGGCTATCGGTACATGCGTCGGCGGCGACGTCTCGGCTGCTGTTCGGGCTGCTTGCTCATGCTGGTGCTGGCCGCCGTCGCGGTGGTCGGGCTGGCTGCGCTGGCTCACTGGACGACGTAGCCGCATGCGAGCGACGCGACCCCGACACCGGCGGATCAATCCCGTAGCCGGAGCGTGTGCGAATCCTCCGCGTTGACTTTCAGCGCGTGCGCGGCGAGCGCTCGCCAGTCGTCGACCGCGGCGCGCAGGTAGCGACCGGAGAGGGCGTCGAGCATGCCGGATGCGATGTCCTCCATCAGGTCCAGGGATTTCTCCATCGGGGTCCACCGGTCGGGGTCGTCCCATTGGTCGGCGAAGATGCCTGCGGTCATCTCGGTTTTGACCATCCCGGGCGACAGCGAGAACGTGTGCACGCCGGTGCCCGCGCACTCGCCGGCGAGGGCCTCGGTGAACCGTATGACGGCAGCCTTGCTCGCCATGTACGCGGAGTTGATCACCGCGTCGTTGTCCTCCCACACCGGGAAGTAGGCCGCCCCGGAGGACACGTTGATGATGCGCCCACTGCCGCGCGCCACCATCGGCTGCAGGACGGCGCGCGTGCACAGGTACAAGCCGCGCACGTTGATCTCGAACACGCGCCACCAATCCTCTGCGGCCAGCTCCCCCGTCGTGCCGCTGCCGCCGGACACTCCCGCGTTGTTCACCAGCAGGTCGGGCACGCCCACGGCGGCCTCGATCCGCGCGAAGGTGGACTCGATCGCCGTGGGGTCAGCGACATCGAGAACGTAGGGCAGCGCGCCGGTCTGTTCCGACAGCACAGCGAGGTCATCACGCGATCGTGCGACCGCCACGACGGTATGGCCGGCCGCCGTCAACCGCTCGACCAGGCCGCGACCGATCCCTCGGCTCGCCCCGGTCACGACATCAATGGCACCGCTCACAGCACCACTGTAGGACCGGTCGGTGCACCCCGCGCGATCTCTTGTCGCGACCGCGTGTCAGGCCTGGGTCACCCGGTCCCGGGAAGACAAGCGACCACACGGGACGGGTTGCTCGGCGGCCACCTGAAAAACAGCGTCGACGACGTGCGGTCCGCGCTGAAGATGTACGTGCCGTTCTTGGACGTATCGCACGGCGCGCCTTGGAAGCCGGCGTCGATACAGGAGTGCGTGGCCACCAGGCGGCCGTCCGGCAACCACGCGGTCGGCACGAAATCGGCCGGCCCGAAATCAGACACGGTCGAGTCGACCGCGAACGTCGCCATCTGGTACGACTCCGATGCGCTGGTGCCACCGTTTCGCGCCAGCGCGACACGGGTTCCATCGGGAGACAGCACTTCGAATGCGGTGGGCCGGGCCACAGCGACGGCGCGAGGAGCTCCACGCGGCGGAACTGTCGTGTACCCCGTTTCGGACTCGCACAGTTCGGTTCCACCGTTGGTGAGGGCGACAATCCTGCACTGCGGGGACACCGGCGTCGCCTTGAACGTGCTGAGGTCGAAGCGCCACAGAGGGAAGAAGTACGTGAGGAAGGGTCCTGCCCCTCCGATCCCTGTTGCGTTCAGGTCAAGCCAGGTTCCACTCGCGTTCCAGGCAAATGGGGCCAGGTATCCATTGCCGTCGGGCGACGTGAGCGTCGTGAGGACGCGGTCGGAAGTGGCGCTGCCGAGGTGAATGATCGACTGCAGTGTGGAGAAGCTGAACACCGAGTACAGCCACTGCGAACGATCGGGGGACACCACCACGCCGCCCACTGACGACGAGTCACCGGCAGCGACCAGGGTGCCCATCGTCTGCACCGCTCCGGCGTACGCGATCGTCTTGAGCGTGACGCCGTCGAGGACGACCACAGCACCATCGGTGACGGAAACAAAGGTGCCCGACGTGGACGCGACGTCGGTGGCGTCGAGCCTCACCAGGCGCACCACCGAGGAGGTGGGGAGCTGTTGGGCGACAACCAACAGCGGAGGGCTCGGAGTTGGGGTGACTGTGGCCGCACCGGCGGTTGGCGTCATTGACGGCGCGGTCGAGGCGGTGCCGGCAGTCCCGGCGCCGGCGCCACACCCGGCCAGCGCGAGCGCCACAACCAGGGGTCCAAGCCGCGTGATGCGCTTCATGGTTCAGAAGGCTCCAACAAACCGGAAGTCGCCAACGCTATAACCGCAGGGCACACCCTTTGGTTACCGCGATGGCGTCGTCGAATCTGCACCGACCGCCCGCGCGGATCAAGCGTGTCGCGCCCGGGAACGGCGCAAACCCTCATGCATAGCCTGCGCACGGCCGCCGGGGATCGCCCGTCCCTCCTCGACGAGTTCGGCCGGCAAGGGCAGCGCTGGCGGCATCGCCGCCGCCCAGGAGTCCCCATCGCCCAGGCGCTCGAACGCTGTCTGCAGGGTGAAATCGCGGGGTTTCACTCGGTCCAGCTCAGCCCAGTCCACGGGGAACGACACCGGCGTTCCCGGGCGGAGGCGCGGGCTGTATGCGGCCACCACGGTGGCGGCACCGACCCGCGTGGGATCGACAAACACGCGGCCGCCACGGTCCTCCTTCATGAACGCCGTCGTGGCCAGGCCCGAATCAAGGCGCTCGGCGCGTGCTGCCAGCGCGCGCGTCGCTGCCGCCGCCTCCTCAACTGCCGCTCCGCCGGCGACGGGCACGAACACATGAACGCCTTTGGCGCCACTGGTCTTGACGGCACCCGCCAGGCCCACGTCGGCCAGCGCCTGGCGAACCAGGTGCGCAGCTCGAACTGCCATGCCGAACGCGTCGTCGCCCGGTGGGTCGAGATCGAGGACGAGGTGCGTCACACGGTCGGGAGCGGTGGCCGTGGTCAGCGCCGGGTGATACTCCACGGCGCGCTGGTTGGCGAACCACAGCAGGGTACGGCGGTCGTTGCACAGCGCGTACGTGACCTCCCGCTTGGACGACTCCGCCCAGGTGCTCACGCGTTCGACCCACTCCGGGGCGTACTTCGGCAGGTTCTTCTGCATGAACGCCTCCTGTCCGCGGTGCACCCGGATCACCGAGAGCGGCCGGTCACGCAATACCGGAAGAATGCGATCGGCTACACCGTCGAGGTAGTCCACGAGTTCGCGCTTGGTGGCATCCGCACCCTCGAACAACACGTCGTCGAGGTTGCTCAGCGGAACCCCGTCGCGCTCCTCACCGCCGACGCCGTCGGCCTTTGCCATACGTCATCATCTTGATCATCTTGCGCGTGTGAACCCCGCAGTGCGGCCGGTCCCGTTCAGCTTGACTCCCTGATCAACCTCACATCCAACGCCTGCCGATCATCACCGACCGAGGGCTCTACTCCACGGACGGCCCGGCTGACGATGGCAGTGTGGACGCTCGACTGCTTGAGCGACGACAATTGCACCGCGAGGACGTGACAGCGGAGGTCAATCATGGCGACCATCCAGAGCGACAGATGGACTGCGTCGGCCGCAGTCGGTTCCAAGGGACGTCCCGCCTGGCGCGGCGTCAACCACCTGGCCCTGATCACCCCGGATATGGACGCGACCGTTCGCTTCTACCACGGCGTGCTCGGCATGCGGCTGGTGGCAACGCTCATGGCCGGGCCGATGCGCCACTACTTCTTCGAGATCGCCCCCGGCAACACGGTGGCGTTCTTCGAGTGGCTGGGCGGCGGAACATTCTCCAAGCCGGCCGGCTGGCGGGTTGAGGCGTCTCTCCAGTTCGATCACCTCTCGTTCAACCTGCCCGACCACGCCTCTTTGATGGCCCTCCAGGAGCGGCTCCAAGCGGTCGGCGTCGAGGTCACCGAGGAGGTCGACCACGGATTCCTGCACTCCATCTACTTCACGGACAACAACGGCATCGCCCTCGAAGCGTCGTACTGGATCGCGGATGCGACAGCTCAGGACGATACGGACCGAACCGCCTTTCACGATCCCGACCCCGTGCCTGCGGTGCGCGAGCTGGAGGCGACAGGG
Source organism: Candidatus Dormiibacterota bacterium (assembly GCA_030854305.1). Taxonomy (GTDB): domain Bacteria; phylum Chloroflexota; class Dormibacteria; order Aeolococcales; family Aeolococcaceae; genus Aeolococcus. The sequence continues at coordinate 760 of JALYTM010000077.1, read as the reverse complement.
CAGTTGGCGTGGCAGCCGACAACCCAGCTTGTTCCGGGCCCCAACGGCATCGTCTGAGCGGGGGTGACATACATCGCGGTTCGCCGGCACTCTCACCACGGCGGGACGCGACAGACGGTAGGCTTGCTCAGCGCTCGCGGTCCTCGCTCGAGCGACGATGCGGGGTTCGGGGTGGACAGTTGCAGGCTGGTCAAGTCGGCCGCGACGTACGAGGGCCGCCAGGGCTGACGTACGCCGCGGGAATCTCCGCGGAATCAGCCGGCGCACGCACGCTGTGCCTTCACCTCCTCACCATCCCTCCGGGGGCCGCGCGAAGGCGCACCTCCACCAGTCCCACGAGAGCGCGATCTACCTCGTCAGCGGCGTCGCCGAGGTATGGCACGGCCCCGACCGCTCGATGCGCACGACAATGACGCCCGGTGACTTCTTCCACATCCCGGCTGGCGTGCCTCACGCTCCCACCAACCCAAGCGGTGACGAGGCTGCGACTGCGGTGATCGCGCGGACGCATCCGAACGAGCAGGAGAGCGTCGTCCTGCTTCCGGAGCTCGACATTCGTGTCGGCTCTCCACCGACATAGCTGTCCGCGCTGGATCGAGCCAGCAGACCCTCGCTGGCCCAGGCCGGTGTTCCGTTCCCTGGACGGCCTGATCGACCCCACCGGACAGGAGCCCGAGCACCCCGGAGCAGCACGCCGTCCAGCCGGAGATCCGTCCCTCCCCAGCCACCCCTCAGAGCCGTGACTTGCGGTGCCACTGGG
>JALYTM010000355.1 GCA_030854305.1 Candidatus Dormiibacterota bacterium | reverse complement strand
GTTCGGCGAGTACCAGCCGCCGACGACAATCTGACCGCGCTGATGAGCGAGAAGCCCGGCCGCGGTGCGCTCGCACGCGCGTGGCAACGCGTGATCAGCATGCCACGCGCCCTTCGGCTGCTGCTGCTGGTGGTTGCCATCGCCGCAGCATTCATCGGCGTGGTCGTCCCGCTGTTCACGAGCGGCGGCGGCGCACCAATGGCCGAGATCGCAGGGCAGCTGCCACAGACCGTCGCTGCGGGACACCCCGCGCAGGCGGACATCGCGCTCGACAACGTCGGTGACAGCATCATCTACCCGGTGTGCATCGACATGAGCGGCGACGGCGCGACGCTCTCCTCAGCCGACTTCCAGGGCCTCGACCATGTGACGGCGCATGGCAACCGTGTGTGCGGCGGCCAGCTGACCGGCCAGGAGACGATCGGGATCACCATCCAGTTCACGCTCAACCACCGCGGCAACGCGCTCGTCAAGCTTGTGCCCCAGCAGGGAGGCACCGTCATCGGGCCAGTCTTCAGCGAGACGGTGGCGGTCACGTGAACGCCGTCACGGGAAGTACCCTTGGGGCATATACAGGAGGCGCTCTCATGTCCCGTGAGTTCAGTGACTTCGAGTCGTTCTTCCCCTGGTACGTCAGCCAGCACAGCAGGAGGGCGACGCGCTGGTTCCACTTCGTGGGGACCCACCTCGGGGCCGCCACCGCACTGACCGGCATCGTCACTCGCCGCCCCGCGCTGATCGCCGGCATGCCGGTGGTCTCGTACAGCGTGGCCTGGTTCAGCCACTTCGTGATCGAGAAGAACAACCCCGCGTCCTTCGGGCACCCGCTGTGGTCGCTCCTAGGTGACGCGCGCATGCTCGCGATGATGTGGCAGGGCCGCGACGCCGAGCTCGAGCGAATCGCACAGGATGCGATGCGGCTGACACTGGCGGCCTGAGCGCCCAGCCTACTCGGCGCGGGCGTCCTCCAGCTCCCACGTCGAACCCTGGAGGGCGTCGTGCACGGACACACCGTTCGCGAGGAGCGCGTCGCGGAGCGCGTCGGCATCACCGAACCGTCCTTCCGAGCGCGCCCGGTCGCGCAGCGAGAGCATCGCCTCGACGAACGGCGCGACGTGCTGGCTGGGCGTCACAGTGCCGGCGCGGGCGAGCTCGGCGAGGTTGACGACCAGCTCGCGCAACACCGCCCGAGCGCGATCCGGCTCATCCGACTGGAGCGTGTCGCTCGACCACTCGTGCACGGCTGACTCCATCGCCAATATCGCGGCCGCCACACCATCGGGGTCACGAGACGACAGTGCAGAGACGGCAGCATCGTGCTGTTCGTTGACCTCCTCCATGAACGGGTCGGCGCTGTCACGAGGAGGTTCGTTGGTCACCGGCAGCTCATCGGCGCGGAGCAGTACAGGACGCGCCGTGTCGTCAGCCGACACCACCTCCGCCAGCGTCACCGTGTCAGGCGCGTGCCAGTGCCTCTCCGCTCCGTCGCGTCGCCAGGTCACCCGCCCGCGGCCGCGCACGCTCAGCGTGCCGGCTTCGACATCGATGATGCAGGCGGTGTGCTCGTCCACCCCGAGGATTCCGCAACCCTCCGGCAGAGATCTCTCGAGCACGCGGAGGCGACGCTCGCCCATGTAGCAGTAGCGGGTGTCGTGGGTCCCACCCTCGGCGTTGTTGTAGTGGGGGATCACCGCCGCGCGCAGCCCGGTGTGACGTACCAGGTCCAGGCCTGCGATCCACGCCGGGGCGGCACCCACCTTGTAGACCTCGTACACGGGCAGCGCCACCTCACCGAGCCCGACCGCGGCAGCGCTCGAGAACACCACGACGCCGCCATCGGTGAGCTTCCCATTGAGCAGCTCGGGGACGCGCGTGCCCTGCCACTGCCGAATCGCGTACGTCGGGCTGCCGGGACCAGCGAACACCCATCCCGCCTGCGCGAGGCGCGCGCACATCTGCTCGTACTCGAATGCGGTCGCCGTCTGCCCGTCGCGAAAGCTGGCGACCTCGATGGCGCGGCCGACGCTGTCGCGGAAATAGGCGACGGTGCGCGCGGCGATGTCGTCGGCGTTCTCCTGGAAGCCGAAGGGCGTGTCGAGCATCACCGCGCGCACGTCGCCGGCGCGCGCGAAGAGCTCCTGGTGCACCGAAG
>JALYTM010000076.1 GCA_030854305.1 Candidatus Dormiibacterota bacterium | reverse complement strand
ATGACCGACAAGCTGCGAGACGGCGAGCACGGACACGCCGATGTCAGCGGGCACGCACTTGCCTGGTCATCCGGTGAGGTATTGGAGCGGGAGACCGGACTCGAACCGGCGACATCCAGCTTGGAAGAAATGGTGTCGCAGAAAATGATGCCACACAAAGGCTTTCCCGCGAAGAGTGCGCAAAAAACACCAAAATGCCGAGGGCGCGTATGACGCGTTGGTAACCCGGCCGCGCGGACGGCCCCAAGGCGCAATGCGTAAGCCATCATATGCACCCGTTGCATCCGACACCGCTAGACAGACGGAGCGTGACGCGATGAAGCCAGACGATGACGATGGCAGCGCGACGAGCGCCGCGGCATTCCGCGCGGCGCGAACATCGCTCCTCGCCTGGCGCGACGACTACGAGACGGCCTACCGCGACTTCCGCTGGCCGGTCCTGACGCAGTTCAACTGGGCGCTGGACTGGTTTGACACGCTGGCGCAGGATCCCGCGACTTCGTCGCAGCCTGCTCTGTGGATCGTGCAGGCGAACGGATCGGATACCCGGCTGTCCTTCGGCGACCTCTCGGTGCGGTCAAACCAGGTCGCCAATTGGCTTTCGGCCGCCGGCGTGGGTCGCGGTGACCGGCTCATCCTCATGCTCGACAACCAGGTCGAACTGTGGGAGACACTGCTCGCCGGTATCAAGCTTGGCGCCGTTCTCATCCCGGCAAGCACGCTGCTCACCCCCGCCGACCTTCACGACCGGGTCCAGCGCGGCAATGCGCGCCACGTTGTGACGGGCGCGCAGAACGTCGGGAGGTTTACGGACGTCCCCGGAGACTACACGAGGATCTGCGTCGGCGCGGCGGCCGACGGCTGGCTGAGCTATTCCGACTCCTCGTCCGCGTTTCGCGTTTTCACCCCCACTGGGGTCACACGTGCCTCGGATCCGCTGCTGCTGTACTTCACATCGGGTACGACGGCACAGCCAAAGCTGGTCGAGCACACCCATGCCTCCTATCCGGTGGGACACCTCTCCACCATGTACTGGATCGGGCTCGAGCCCGGAGACGTTCACCTGAACATCTCGTCACCGGGATGGGCCAAGCACGCTTGGAGCAACGTTTTCGCTCCGTGGAACGCCGGGGCGACCGTGCTCATCCACAACCATGTGCGGTTCGATGCGGCCGACCTGCTGGCGGTAATGGATCGCTGCAGGGTCACCAGCTTCTGCGCCCCGCCCACGGTGTGGCGAATGCTCATCCAGACCGACCTCAGAGCGCTCCGGCATCCGCCCCGCAAGGTGGTCGGCGCCGGTGAACCGCTCAACCCCGAGGTGATCGCGCAGGTAGAGCAGGCGTGGGGCGTCACCATCCGCGACGGCTTCGGCCAGACCGAGACGACGGTCGCGATCGCCAACACGCCCGGTCAGCTGGTGAAACCCGGCTCCATGGGCCGACCGGTCCCGGGCTACGCGATCGCGCTGGTCGACCCGGTAACCGGCGAGTCAGGGGACGAGGGCGAGATCTGCCTCGACCTCAGCCGTCGACCCCTCGGGCTCATGGTGGGATACCGCGGCGATGGCGACGCCGGCAGCGATGCAATGCGAGGTGGTCGCTACCACACTGGCGACGTCGCATCGCGGGACAGCGACGGGTACGTGACCTACGTGGGGCGTGCTGACGACGTCTTCAAGGCGTCGGACTACCGCATCTCCCCGTTCGAGCTGGAAAGCGTGCTCCTCCAGCACGACGCGGTCGCCGAGGCTGCGGTCGTGCCCTCGCCTGACCCGGTTCGGCTCGCCGTTCCCAAGGCATTCGTCGTTCTCGCACCCGGTCATCACCCATCTCCGGAGACGGCGCTGTCGCTCCTCCGGTTCAGCCGGGACAACCTCGCTCCCTACAAGCGGATCCGGCGACTGGAGTTCAGCGATCTACCGAAGACGATCTCAGGCAAGATCCGCAGGGTCGAGTTGCGCGAGCGGGAACAGCATCGACCCAATCGAGCCGATGCGACCGTCGAGTACCGAGAGGAGGACTTCGGCGAGTTCGCCGTGCGCTGAAGGGGCGGCATCAGGCTCAGGTTTGCCAAATCGTTGTTCAACTCTCCCTACACCCATCTCCGTCTACGACGAGTTGATTGGGGACGACCGCTGGAGTCGGGGGGCTGGAGTGAGAGCGGGAGACGAGACTCGAACTCGCGAGATCGACCTTGGAAGTAACCCGCTGGTATTCGAATTCAGGGTGGCGGAAATTGCCTGTAAGAGCACTGGATTCTGGGTTCTCCTATCGCAGTCTCAGGAGTCTGGCACCGGTCTGGCCGCCGCCCTCCACGAGGTTGGACTGGGCCGGGTGCTGCCTGCCGATCATTGCGTTGAATCCGCCGCCGTGTTGGGGAGCACGGAACGCCGCCCCTATAACGGGCGGGCTCCATCGTCCTGATCTGGGCCAGCCGAGGAGAATCGGATCTTCAATCGCGACACTATCGATGGCGCCCCTATCGCGGAGGCGGACCAACGACACGCGTTAGACCCGCGCGTAAGACCGTTCGAGTGCGCCCCGCGAGGCATCCGCTTGAGGCCCAACGTCCGGAGGGTTCGGCGCCCGATGCCACAACGGAGGCTGAGCCGCTCCCGGGCGCGGCGACGGACTGCAGCGTCTTGTGACGGCGGGAGCATACGGGCCGAATCATTTCCGCGGCCGACGCGTAAACGAACGGCGACGACCCAGCCACCCGCTGTCGCGCTCACGTGGAACTGCGTTGGGCCGCTCCGCGCGATGACCCTCGCGAATCGCCGCGTTGGCTACTGGACGCGCGGGCACGACTGCCGAGCCGATCCAGCCCGACGCGCCGGTGACAAAGATCCTCATGCGGATACCTCCTGGGTGATGTCAGTAACTGCGGTCAGGCTAGACGTGATGACAGAGCGGGGACGACCGAGACCTCACCGTCATCATGCGCGACGCAATTGCCGAACTGTGTGCAGTGACGGCCAGCGGCTGAGCCCGCGCCTTCCAAACCTCTGACATCACCCTCGCGCCCCTGCTACTGCTTCCTGTGAGCGCGGCCCCGGCCTGGCAGCCCGCTCGGACGGGGGACGGTCAGCGACCGCGGTAGAGGTGCGCCGCGCATGATGGCGGTCCATGGCAGAGCGTCGAGGCAACCTCGAGCGCTACTCCGGCTGGAAGACGGCGATGGTGTTGCCATCGGGGTCCTTGAACCACGCCGAACGGCCGATGGCGGGCGAGGTGACGATGTGGTTCACCGTCTTGAACGTCTCTGTGTCGTACTCATCGAACACGACACCGCGGCCGGCGAGTTCGGCGACGTCCCTCTCGATGTCGGTGGACCAGAAGCGGACCTGGGTGTGGTCGGCACTGTTGGCTTTGCCGCGGCCGTAGACGAGGATGGTTGTGCCGTCACCGCACTCGAACAACAGGTGGTTCTTGATCGTGTCGGGCGACAGCTTGAGGCCGACCGTTTCCCCGTAGAAGACCCGACTCCGATCGAGATCGGTGGACACAAGCACGGCGGAAACCTTGTTCTTGCTGACCATGGTGGCTCAACCTCTCACTGTGAAGATGCGGGTGCGGTCTTGGCCGGAGGTGGGTCGACGACGGCGGCGTCGTCGACCCACATGTGTCGCTACGGCAGGACGGTGACGAGGTCGATCTCTGTCTCCTGCGGTGGGGTCGGGAAGCCACCGGGAACGCCGGCTTGGAGCTTCGGCAGCAGAATTCCGTCACGGAAACGCTCCCAGCTCTCTTTCGACTCGTGCACTGCCACGATGGTCCATCCGCCGGGCGAGACGCCGGCAGCGTGGAAGACCTGGCCGTCGGGAAGTTGCCCCGGGCCCGGATGGACGGCAGCGATCGATGCCTCGTAGTTCTCCTTGGTGCCGCCGGGGAAGTGGTGGACGACGCCGAATGCCATGGCAAGACCTCCTTTTGGATATGTTACCTTTCCTTCGGTATGAAAGTATCTTCCAAGGGGAGGGCGCCGCTTGTCAAGTGGTTTTGACGGGGATGAGTTCTTGACCGAGGCTGAGTTCCGCGCATGGTCCGGCGCGCTCAGGTTCACGAACGAGGCCATGCGCGCGCTCGACGATGCGCTCACCGCCAACCATCGCGTCTCGCTGCGCGAGTTCGACGTGCTGATCACCTTGTTCAACGCACCGGCCAACCAGCTGAAAATGAGCCAGCTGGCGGAGCGGGTCGTGCTGTCACCCGCCGGACTCACGCACCTCGTCACTCGCCTGGAGCGGGACGGCCTCGTGACGCGCCGCGTCGACGGTGGCGATCGCCGTTCATTCTTCGCCGCGCTGACGCGAGAGGGTCATAGCCGGCTCCGGGACGCGCGCCCGACCCACAACGAGATCATCCGCGAGCACCTGACCCGCTTACTCACAGCCGCGCAGCTTCGCGCCCTTGGCGATCTGTGGCAGAAGGTCATGACGTCGGACGTCCAAGGTACTGACGCGACTTAGCCACGGGAGCACTGTGTGGCGCGATTGGCGGGTAAATCAAACGCAAGCTGTCCATGCGCGTCACATCCTCACCAGCTTCGACGTGAAGGCACGGGCACAAGAAGCCGGCGCGCGTGGGAGGCCGCCCGCCGGCGTACCCCGACCTGCTAGTTACCGCCAACCATGGCGGCTACGGTGGCCATTTGGGCCCCAAACGCCGCGGCATTCTCCGACACTGGGCACCCCAGGTCATCACGGCCGCGTCCCGATCCGTATTCAGAACGGCCCTCCACGGCCCAGCGCGACACTTCACGTCACCGCGGTCGCCGCTCTCGAAAAGCGGTGCGGTTGATTGCCACCGTGCGTTCGCGTCCGCGACGCACCAACAACCCAGCCACCCCGATGCCCGCCTACCGCGCTCCCCCACCGTTTTGTGGTCAGCGTGGAACGCCGTGTGGTCTGTGTGGCTTCCCGTGGGGTCAGCGTGGAACGCCATGGAAATTGGGGGTAAGTATTCGTTTAGAGGCCATTCTTGACCTCTCCCGAATACAGAATTAGAAGCGTACCTTGCCAAGGTAAGGGTCGCCGGTTCGAGCCCGGTCTCCCGCTCCAGCGGCTGATCCGAATACGCAATCGAGCCGCTGCGGTCCGGTGGCGTGCCCGCTGGCTTTTCGCCGGGAGTAGCGGTCCAGAAAATTCTAAGTCCACTACCCGGGGAAAGTGTGCTTACGGCCCGCGGGCAGCCGCCCTGACTGCGCATCGAGCCGATCGGCGGGGCCGGGGACTGATCTCCACGTACTACGTAAGCGGCATTTTCCGCGCAAATCGGACACAAGCGCCGACGCGGCGACCGCTCCGGTACCCCGGCGCAAGCTCGGCGCTTGCTGCCAAGGTCGGCCAGAACACCGCCCGCGTACGATGAGTGGCCGTGTCCGCAACCACTACGCCACCCGCCCGAAGGACCGAGGGGATCCGTCGCCTGCTCGGACCCCGTATGGTAGTTCGCTTCCTGAGCCTTCAGGCTGGACTGTTCTGTTTCGGGGTCGGCATTCCGCTGACGTTGCAGGCGCATTTGGGGTTGTCGCCCTGGGACGTACTGCACCAGGGCATTTCGCGTCACACCCCTCTGACGATTGGACAGGCGAGCGAGCTCGTCGGCCTGATCATCCTGCTCGTCGCCTGGTCGCTGGGTACCCGCCCCGGCGTTGGCACCCTCAGCAACATGCTTCTGATCGGCTTCTGGATCGACCGCGTCATTTCCTGGGGCTGGATCCCCGATGCGAACGGAAGCCCGTTGATGGTGCGCTTCACGATGCTCGCCGGCGCCCTGGTGCTCTTTGGCATCGGAAGCGGAGCCTACATTGCGCCGCGGCTCGGCGCCGGCCCCCGGGACGGCATCATGCTGGCATTGGCACGGCGAACGCGTCGCCCTGTGGCGCTCGTGCGCGGCGGCATCGAATCCTCGGCATGCCTACTGGGTTTCCTCTTGGGGGGCACGGTCGGCGTCGGCACCCTTGTCATCGGGCTTCTGCTCGGGCCCTCGGTGCATGCCGGACTGCGTCTCTTTGGGTTCGATCTTCACGCGGTGGCGCCAGCAGTTGGCGTTGAGCGCGGGGCGGTCCGAATCGATGATCCCCTGGCGGAGGGTCTCTGAGGAAACATCTCGAGCTCCTCGTCGGCCTTTGGTGGTCTCAGCCGTCGGCAGGTGACGCGTCAGGCCGATGCTGCTGTCCGATGGTCAGGAGAAAGGCGCATTCCTCGAGGGCGACGACGCTGTGCGGCAGTCGCTCGGTGACTCCAGGAACTGACCAGGGGCGAGCTCGTGCGTCGTGCCTCCGACCTCGAAGCGAAAACGGCCTTCGAGGGGCTGCACGCTGATCGCTGAATCCGCGTGATGCTCCTCCATCCGACCAGCGGCTTTCATTGCAATCAGGACGACACGCATGGCCGCATGCTTCGCGAGTGTCCTGGCCGCGTGATCAGCTGACTTGTACGAGTCACTGCCGCGCAGCGCGCGAATCTCCTCGTGTCAATCGAGAGCTATGACAGCTGCTGAGAGTGAGCGATGAAGGTCTGCTGCGTCGTCGGCCATGTGCGTACGTCTCCCGCCAGGATGTGGTGTCTCGGACGATTGCCACGCGTGTGTCTGCGGAGAGTGTAGGTCGGGCGAACGGGCCACACCTGCTGTGGTCTCCGCCGTGCCGTCCCTGGTCGTCGGCGACGCCGTCCGCTTACGATTGGGATGATGAGCCCCGAACGCACCGAATCGTCCCTTCCTGCGGACCGGCCCGCGGCGCCACACGAAGATGTGTCGCCGCAGTCGGTGCGGAGTTGGCGGTCGCAACTGACCAGCGGCGGTGACGTGGTCGATCCGGAGACCTGGGCCGGAGCAATCCCCCAGGCTGGCGGCATCGCGCCACGGGTTCGCATAGGACAAAGCAGATGGTTCAACCTGCTTTGGCTCCTGCCCCTCGGCCTCCTTCTGCTGATGGTGGCGGTGGCGGTGGCCCAGGGGTTGCGCAGTACCCCGTCCGTGCAACGCTTCATCGCCCAGTATCCCGGCACCGTCGAGCCGCCAGGA
>JALYTM010000075.1:1182-7054 GCA_030854305.1 Candidatus Dormiibacterota bacterium | reverse complement strand
ATGTGTCGCTGGAGCTGATGCCCGGCGAGGTGCACGCCGTGTGCGGCGAGAACGGCGCCGGGAAGTCGACTCTGATGCGCCTGCTGGTGGGCGTGGATCAGCCAGATGCCGGGGAGCTGGTGTGGGAAGGGACGCCGACAACGATCGACAGTCCCGCTCACGCTTCTGCGCTCGGCATCAGCATGGTGCATCAGGAGCTGCACCTGACGCCACAGTTATCCGTGGGTGAAAACGTGTATGCAGGCGCACTTCCACGTCGAGCTGGCGTCTTGGTGTCGTGGCGGCAGATGCACAGGGATACCGACGCGGCACTGAAACGATTGGGTGCCCCCTTTCGGAGCCGCGACGAGGTGGCCACGCTGAAGATTGCTCACCGGCAGCTCGTCGAGATCGCCAAAGCTTTAGTGCGGGCGTCGCGCGTCCTGATCCTGGACGAGCCCACTGCGTCGCTGACCCGGGTGGAGACTGACGCTCTGCTCGATGTGGTGCGCAGCTTGCGGCGCGAGGGCCTCGCTACCTTGTATGTCAGCCATCGCCTCGAAGAGGTTCTCGCTGTGGCCGATCGTGTATCGATCCTGCGCGACGGGAAGTTGGTTGGCACGCGCCACCGATCTGAGGTCACCCAGGACGACCTGATTCGACTCATGGTGGGACGGCAGGTGACCCTAGGCGCGGCGCCGCCTCCGGTGCTGGATGACAGGTTGCGTCTCGAAGTGCGGTCGCTCACCAGCCAGGGCGTGTTTCGTGACGTCTCGTTCACCGCACGGTCTGGCGAGATCGTCGGACTCTATGGACTCATCGGCAGCGGGCGCACAGAGCTCGCTCGCGCGGTCTTTGGCCTTGACACGTTCGAGGGCGGCGAGGTGCTCGTTGACGGGCGCGCTCTCCCGTCGCGGCGCCCCTGGCGGTCGCGCCAAGCCGGGTTGGTCTACACATCCGAGGATCGCAAGGCGGTTGGCCTGATCCTGCCGATGTCTATAAGGGACAACATCGCCGTACCGAACCTCCATCGGCTGAGCCGGCACGGCCTCATGAGGCCGGCCGCCGAGCGCGCTCTGGCTGAATCACTCGTTGCGCAGCTGCACATCCGACCGCCCGACCCCGAGCGACCGGTCCGTCAGCTGTCCGGCGGAAACCAGCAGAAGATCGCGCTGGGAAAGTGGCTTGCGACCGACCCTTCAGTCCTCCTGCTAGATGAGCCCACGCGAGGCATTGATATTGGTGCCAAGGAGGAGGTTTACGAGCTGATCCGGAGCCTCGCCCGACAGGGTCGCAGCATCGTCTTCATAAGCTCAGAGCTCCCGGAAATGCTCAACCTTCCGCACCGCGTCCTTGTCATGCGCGAGGGACGACTGGTGGGACAGCTGAATCGCGGCCAGGCCACCGAAGAGGCCCTGATGGCCCTTGCGGCGCGCCCGACGGTGGCCACCGGTCGTGGGTTGAGTTCTGCATGATCGACCCACGTAAGGACGGCACCCTCAAGGTCACCGGTGGCGTCGACCCGGCTGGCGCCCAGGTCATTGCGAGTCAGCTGTCCGTCAACCTCACTCGTGCTGGCCTCATCGCTCGTCGGCAGGGCATCTTTGTCGTGCTTGTCGCCATCTTTATCGTGGCGACCGCTCTATCTCGGAATTTCCTAACAGGCAGCAACCTGCTGAATATCATGCGCGCCGTTGCCATTCTCGGAGTCATGGCCGTGGGACAGACCTTCGTGGCGATCGGAGGCGGTCTGGCCGACGTATCGGCGGGCCCGAACGTCAGCCTGTCGGCGGTGCTCGCACTGGGCTTGCAACCGACCCTGGGAGTGGAGGGCGCGGCCGTCGTGGCAGTCATCGTAGGCCTGGTGATCGGCGTGCTCAATGGCGTGCTCGTTGGCGCCTTGCGAACCAATCCCGTGGTGGCGACGATCGGGTCAGGGGTTGTCGTTGGTGGGATCACGCTTGCCTACACGAGCGGCAATACGCAGTTCGCTCAGAGTTCGGCGCTCAGTGCCTTCGGCACGGGCTCCACCTTGGGAATCCCCAATCTCGTTCTCGCCTTCCTTGTAGTCGTAGTCGTAGCGCACCTGGTGTTGTGGCGCACCACCTTCGGGCGGCGCGTCTACGCGACAGGAGGAAGCTATGAGGCGGCACGAGCATCGGGGCTACGCGTCCGATCCACGGTGCTCGCGGTCTTCGTGGTCAGCGGCGTCGCGTGTGGGATCGCGGGTGTGCTCATCGCGGGACTGCTGGGACAGGTCAACTATGACAGCGGCGACTCATACACCTTCGGTTCGATCGCAGCGGTCGCTGTTGGAGGGACGAGTCTCTTTGGTGGTGATGGGAGCGTGTTGCGCACCGTTGCAGGCGTCTTGACGATCGGCATCCTGAACAACATCGTTGTCCTTCTCGGTTGGCCGCTGGACGTTCAGGTGGTGGTGACCGGCGCCGCCATTCTGGTCGCCGTGTGGGCTGATGCTGCTCTCCGCCGCAAGGTGACGTCGTGAGTGCTCCCATGCTTCGAGCAGCGCGAGTGATCGTGATGCATCGTGTGTACGCACTCCTGGCCATCGCCGTGGTGGCGTTGTCGATTCTCAACAGTGGCTTCCTCACGGAGATTAATATCCGCAGCTTGTTGACCGAGGCATCGGTGAACCTCTTGGTTGTGGCGGGCCTCACGGTCGTCCTGTTGTGCGGCCATATTGACCTGTCGGTCGGGTCGGTGGTCGCGCTCGGTGGAATGGTGGCCGTCGGCTGGCAAGACCGGCTAGGAACGGCGGGCGCGGTAGTGGCCGCACTCGCCGTGGGCCTGGTCATCGGATTCATCAACGGCGTACTAGTCACGCGGCTGAAGATCAACAGCCTGCTGGCCACGCTCGCGATGATGATCGTGGTCAATGGCGTCGCCCTGAGCGTCGCCAACGGACGGACGGTGAGCTCGATAAATATCCAACCCAGTCTTGCCCTTGAGCAACCCGTGGCGTTGTTCTTCTCGATCGCAAGTCTGGCAGCGATAGCAGCGGTGCTCGTCTTGCACGTGGCGGTGTCGCAGACACCGTGGGGCCGCGACCTCTACGTAATTGGGGGCAGCGATGACGACGGCCGGCTGTCTGGGGTGCCGGTCGGTCGATCAGTCACCTCCGCTTTCATGATCTCAGGACTAACGGCTGCAGCCGGCGGAACGATCCTCAGCATCGGCCTCGACACGGGATCGCCGCTGTTCGGCGCAAGCACTCTGTTCGCGGTCATCGCCGCGGCAGTGGTTGGAGGCGCGAGCCTGTTCGGAGCCGAGGGTTCCGTGCTCGGCAGCGCCGTGGGCGTGCTGGTTCTGGAGTGCGTCAACAACGGGATGAATCTCTCGAGCGTTCCGACGGATCAGCAGACGGTCGTGAATGGGGTGATCCTCCTCGCGGTCGTGCTGCTGGACAGCTACTTCGGGCGACGCCGGCGGCGCGCCTGGAACATCAGGACCATCGAACGCGAGTATCCGCGCAGCAACGCTCTCGTGAAGGGTGCACCTCCGTGAGAAGGAGATGAGCTTGTGGTCACGATGATCGTTCAGACGACCCGCCCCGTGCAGGCACTCGATATCACCAACCAGGTGATCCTGAAAGCGCCGGAACTCCCCGATCTGGGGTTGTTGTGGGCCGCCGTGCCGCACACCACCGCGGCCCTGCTGATGTCTGAGGTCGACGCCGACCTGCTTGTCGATCTCGAAAGATTCGCCGCCATCTGGTTGATCCCCTTCGAGCCATTCACGCATCACAAGAATGACAACCCGAACGCCGCGGCGCATCTCACCTCAGCCCTGGCCGGAACGCAATTGCTCCTGCCAATCCGGGGTGGAGAGGTCAGCCTCGGGAGATATCAGCGCATCGTCCTGCTCGAGTTGGACGGCCCGAAAGATCGCACCGTTGAGCTGGCGCCGGTCGCGATCGCTGCGCGGGTCGGGTTGGATCGTGAGGTAGGAGCGTAAGCATGAAGGTGGCGATCGGCTCGGACAACTTCGGATTCGCGCTCAAGGTGAGAGTATCGGCCCACCTCGCCGAGGCCGGTCACGAGGTCGTGGATTTCGGCTGCCACGACGAAAGTCCCGTCGACTATCCGGATATTGCGCTCAAGGTCGCGGAAGCGGTCGCCGGCGGTGCCTTCGCCCGGGCCATCCTGATCTGTGGCACGGGACTGGGTATGGCCATCGTCGCCAATAAGGTGCCCGGTGTCCGCGCGGCAGCGGTCAGCGATCCATACTCCGCCGAGCGTGCCGTCAAGTCGAACAACGCGCAAATCCTGTGTCTCGGCGGCCTGGTTGTTGGCGCGGAGGTGGCGCCCTTGCTTGTCGATCACTGGCTCTCCTCGAACTTCGCTGGTGGGCGTTCAACTGCCAAGGTCGAGAAGATCAAGGCGATCGACAAGCGCTACCGCAACCCCGTGACGGTGGACGCCGGACCGTCATGATCTCTGCGGCCGAGCGCGTGACGGTTGGACAGACCAGCCTGCAGGTCAGTCGTCTCGGGCTGGGAACGGTCCCCCTCGGGAACCTCTATTCCGAGGTCACCGACACCGCGGCGGCTGCCACCTTGAGCGCAGCCTGGGATCAGGGACTTCGGTGGTTCGACACCGCACCGGTGTACGGCTACGGGCTGGCGGAGAGGAGATTGGGCGCAGCGCTTGCGGGACGAGAGGAAGACGAGTACGTGCTATCCACCAAGGTCGGCCGACTCCTTCGTGGCGATGCCAGCCCCGACCCCGCGCTTTCGCCCGGGGGCGTCCCGTTCTTTGTCGAAACGCCCGCGCTCAACCCGGTGTTCGACTTTTCCGCGGAGGGGGTTCGCCGATCGCTCGAGGAGAGTCTCGAGCGTCTCGGAGTGGCTCGGTGCGATGTTGTATTCATCCACGATCCCGATGACCATTTCGAGGAGGCTGTCACCGATGCCTACCCCGCACTGCACGCACTCCGGGAGGAGGGCATCGTCGGCGCAATCGGCGTCGGCATGACCCAATCGGCGATGCTGGCGCGCTTTGTCGCTGAGACGGACATCGACTGCGTCATGCTCGCTGGCCGCTTCACCCTGCTGGATCAGGACGCACTTGATGAACTGTTTCCGCGCTGCGTGTCTCGGGGGATCTCCGTTTTGCTCGGCGGCGTGCTCAATAGCGGCATCCTTGCAGGCCTAGGCCCGGCAACATATGACTACGTGCCGGCCCCCCCGGACGTCGTGCTCCGGGCGCGGCGCATCGCCGAAGTGTGCGCGCGCCACGGTGTACCGCTTGCTGCGGCAGCTCTCCAATTCCCGTTCCGCAACAGTGCGGTCACGGCCGCTGTCGTTGGAATGCGGAATGCGAGCGAGGTGATGACCAACGTGATGCTGCTTGGACGCGAGATCCCAGATGATCTGTGGCAGGAGCTGGAGCACCTGAATCTGGTGCGAGCGAATGATCGGACCGGACCAGCCGAACCACCCAGCGAGAACTCGTGATCATCGACTTTCCGCTCGGTTTGGATCAGCGTTTCAGGCGGCGGACCGATGATGTCACCATACAAGGGCGCCTCCATGCCGCACAGTTCCCACTTCGCCGAGCCACCTGGCAACTCAACAGCGGCATCGCGGTACGTCTCTACATTGAGCACGTACCGGATATTCTGCTTCGCGCTGGCCGGAACGGTTCGTGGCATGCCACGCCGGTCGACTGGCGCACCGGGTACAAGGACAGCCCTGCTGGTCTACGACTTAAACGCCTAGGAGATTTCGTCGTCGAGATCCCCATCGACTCGTCCGACCTCCGCGTTGGGTCGAATGAGCTTCGCGTTGACATCGAGGACCATGGCAAGACTACTGCGTCGCGCAGCATGCGCTTCGATTGGGACCCGCAACCACTTCCGCTCGCTCTGGATC